>JAPKZO010000004.1 GCA_026393755.1 Acidobacteriota bacterium | reverse complement strand
TTCTCCGCGGCGAACGAGTCGCGGGTAATGTGGATGGCCTTGATCATCGCCTTCGGCGGCAGTTGCGCACCCTCGAAGCTGTCGACGCGCATCGTCGCGCCGGTTCCAGCCATGTCCTGAAGCTGCCGCGCCATCTCGGTCGGATCGTCCGATAGCGCGTCGATCTGTTCGCGCGTCAACGCCGACCCGAACGTCGCTCCGCGATCCGATGCGACCGTCTGCTTGTCGCGGCCAACGGTAATCTCCTCCGTCAACCTCGCCATCGGCAGCACGAGCACGCCCTTGTTGTCGCCGGCCTTGACGCGAAGGTCGTTAATGGCGCCGATTTCGAACCCGGGGAACTCCCCGCTCACGGCATACCGGCCGGGCGCGAGCCCCTCGAACGTCGACACGCCCTTGTCCGATGACTTGGCTGGAGCAATTGTCGCTTTCTTGGTCGTGTCGTCGATGCCCACGATCGTCACCGTGGCATTCGGGATGACCAGTCGGCTCTGATCGACAACGGTAATCATGAGCTTGCCCGTGGGCGCCGGCTTGGTCTGAGCCGACGACACGGCGGGCAGACTGGCGAAGACCAACAACAGCAGAACCGCAATGATCGCACGACGAATCATAAAGCCTCTCAGTGCTTCGACTCACAAATACGGCAGCGCATTCTCCGGAACCCAATTCAGTCACCCTGCTCGCTCAGCACTGAGTCCTGACCCTTCGACCGGCTCAGGGTCATCCCGAGCCAGGTCGAGGGATGAGGGAATACGTTCGTCGCCGAACTTATGAATCGAAGGACTCAGCGCTCCGGCTACTTGAGGGGAGCAAATCGCCTAGGGTCGATCTTCTTGTTGATGGCGAACTCATCGAAGGTGGGTCGATCTTCTTGTTGATGGCGAACTCATCGAAGGTCATTTCTTCGATGGTGTCGCCGGCCACGGCGCGGCGCAGGCGGAACGGGAACTTCAGTCCGTTGCCAATGTCGCGATAGTCTGCGTAGTAGACGCGGTGCTCGATGAGCCTGCTAGTGAGGGCTTGCTTCCGCAGCGCCATGATGTCCTGCGCGTACTTGGCCAACTCTTCCTTGGGTGCGGTGGCTGGCGGAGCCGCCGGTGCCTCCACGACAATCGACCCAGGCGGCAGGGTCGCGGGGGCGGGCTGGTCGGGCGTCTTGATGACGACGTTGGTCGCCGGCACCGTCCAGCTCACCATGACGGGCAGGTGCGTCCCACTGTTGATGAACAGCTTGAGCAGGAATGTGCCAGCGCCTTTGACTTCCAGCACATCGGCTTTGCCCTGCGGGGCCTCGGCCTGGCCGATGTGCCTGAAGGTGACTGGATAACTGCTGAACGACGCGGCGAACATTCCCAGCGTGAGCCTGACGAAGTCCTGCTTGACTGTCGTGACTCGCGCCTTGCGCGGATCTGGCGGTGGACCAGATGGAGGTCCGCCAGCAGTTGGCGGCGTCCCACCCGGTCTTCCCGACATCGCAGTCGCAGCCGCCGCTGCCGCGGCGAGCGGATCACCTGACGCTGGCCGCGTTCCGCCCGGCGCTGTCGCGCTTGTTTGTGGCGGGGCTGTGGCTCCGGGCGGCGGAGCGGCTGGCGCCGGTGCGCCAGTCGCGGGGCCGGCAGCCGGCTTTGCGGGAGTCGCTGGTCCTGGAGCGCCGGGCCGGGCCGCCATCGGCGGAGCCGGCGGCGGCGGCGGGATCTGAATCAGACTGTCGCCATTGAAGCCGCTGGACGTCGGGTCGGATTCCTGCGCGGGAATCTCGTCCTTCCGGACGTACTTGTCTGGCAGTTCACACCACATCTCGAAGACGATTGGCACCAGATTGTTGCCACGCAGCTGGCGTGTCCGCCCCGTCGCAGTAAACGATGTCACTGCTGCCAGCTTCTGCTCGCCACCGAGCGCCGCGCGGGCCGCAGCAAGCACGCTCGCTGCGTCGACCACCGGGTCGACGCGTTCTGCGACGACGCCAGCCACCAGGCACAGCACAACACCCACGCTCAGAATCACACGCATCGAATCCCTCGCTGTTGAAGACGCGAAAAGTGAATGGGTCACATCTCCGGCCTATCGCGAAGAGTGACGGGAGCACTTTATACGCACTCACACAACGTGCGACAACCCCCGTACGGGGGAGGAGACCGCTGTCCATTGGGGGCGTGGCGCGGACGGCGGAGACAGTTGTCCATATTAGACGAAAGGGTGCTCGTCGAAGTTTGGAAAAATTCGTGACAGGGGTCACTTCTGGACGCGGACGGTAAACCGGGTGGCCAGGACGACGAACAGGCCGACCACGAACAGGATGGCGCCGGGAGCCGCGTCCGACACCCGGCTCTCCGCGCCGAGGATCTGCGCGGTCCAGCTGGCAGAGCCGGCCACACTGTTCAGAAACAGCAGCACACCCCCGATCAGGCACGCCAGTCCGAGCACCAGCCCGCAGAGCGAATACACAAACTGGTACCACGACAGCAGCCGGTACGTCCTCGCGTCCTGCAGTGTCGACGGGAGATCGAGTTGGAAGGGCATAATGGGCGCATGGTAGCACCCCGTCGATGCCGAATTCGGGCGTGCCGCGGCTCGCGGGACAGGAAGTGTGCAATGCGGTTTTCTGCTAGACTCAGACCACTTTCAGCAACGAATCGTAACTGTCGGGACGGGTTGACGCCGGCCCTCCCGGGAGAAGGCGCTGTCGATGACGATCGCGAGGCAGTTCAACATCCTTGTGTCATCCGTGTCGCTGCTGGTTCTGGCTGTGGCGGCAGCCCTGGCCTACCAGTTTGCCAACGTCTCTGCACAGGGCACCAGCCTTCTCGAGAACCTGCAGCGGACCTCGACACTCAGCCAGCAGCTCACCCGGGGCAACGCCGAACACCTCGTGCAGATGCAACGGCAGTTGGTTCAGCGCGAGCCTGGGTTTGCCGAAAACCTCAAGGAACTGAACTACAGGCTCGGCGAGAGGTACACCGAGTACCTGAAGCTGGACATCGGCGTTCAGGAACGCCTCACGGTCGAGCGGGCCAAGGCGTTGCAGTTCGATTCCAATCTCCTGTCGATGCAGGCCGCCTCCGAACTGGCCGCCGGCAAGTCCGCCGAGGTCGCCGTCAGCGTCCAGCGGCTCTATCGACTCCACGACGAAATCAGGACCGAATTCGACCAGCTGAGTGCGCTCCAGTTGGCCAAGCTCCGCGACGTCGTGGTCCACCTCGAGCGGCTTGGGAATCGGGGTCTGGCGGCCTTCTTCACGTTGATCGGACTGACGGTTGTCGGAGCGGTGGTCTCGACGGTCGTGCTGCGCCGGAGGATTCTCGGGCCGGTCAGCGAGCTTCTTGCTGCATCGGACCGCATGCGGCGTGGCGACCTCACGGCCCGCGTTCAGGTTCGCGTTGCCGACGAGTTCGGCCAACTCACCGAAGGTTTCAATTTCATGGCCGAGTCGCTGGCCGAGAGTTATGCCGGTCTCGAACGCAAGGTGGAGGACCGGGCGAAGCAGCTCCATGACGTCCAGGCCAAGTTGAGCCGGGCCGAGAAGATGTCGGCGGTGGGGCTGCTCGTCAGCGGCGTCGCCCACGAGTTGAACAACCCGCTTGCGACGATCAGGGGCTTCGCCGAACTGGCGAAGATGGAGCTGACCCCCGGCGGCGACCACGCCAAGGCGATCGGCCTGCTCGACGAGGCGGACGCACAGGTGGAACGGTGCCGCAAGATTGTCGCCAACCTCCTCCAGTTCGCGCGCCAGCAGGAGCCGCGGTTGGAGGCGGTCGGCGTCAACGAGATGGTGGATCAGGTGCTGAGCCTCCGGGAGTACGAACTGGGCACGCGCAACATCACGCTCGTGCGCGAGTTCGACCCGTCCAACCCGGTGATGAGCGCCGACCGCAGCAAGATGCAGCAGGTCATGCTGAACCTCCTGAACAACGCGCACGACGCCATCCGCGGGGAAGATCGCGCAGGGACCATCTGGGTTCGGACGCGCCGGATCGGCACCAGTGTGGCCATTGAGTTCGCGGATGATGGACCGGGGTTCCGCGATCCGGTCAAGGCCTTCGATCCGTTCTACACGACGAAGGACGTTGGCCAGGGCACCGGGCTGGGGCTGAGCGTGTGCTACGGGATTGTCGAGGAGCACGGCGGCGAGATTCTCGCGGGCAACTGGGAGAAGGGTGCCCGGGTCGCAATCACACTGCCTGTCGGCGATCCTGACAGCGTCGCGAAGAACGCTCAGCCGGCCCCGCCGTCACCCGAGCCAGCCAGCCGCGAACCGGGTACGACGTCCGAACGGCGTGCTCTGGTCGTCGACGACGAAGAGATGCTGGTGCGGCTGCAGGTGTCCTACCTGGCGAAACTCGGCATTCAGGCGACGGGCGTGGCCACGGGCGCCGAAGGCATTCGCCACCTCGAGGCGAATGACGTCGATCTGATCATCTCCGACGTCCGAATGCCGGGGCCCGTCGACGGCATCCAGCTCTACGAGTGGGTTCGCCTCAACCGGCCACGACTCGCGCGGCGGTTCGTGTTCGCGTCAGGCGACCTGGTTGGTATGAATCAGGGTGACTTCTTTCAGCGGACCCTGGTGCTGCGGGTGGAGAAGCCGTTCCGATTTGCCGACTATGCCGACGTGGTGCGTCAGGTGCTGGCGTCGGAGAGGACCTGATGATGAAACGTCTGTCGTTGGTGACGACCGTGGCGATCGGCCTGACGGCGCTGGCGTGCCAGGCGCGGCCGTCCCGCGTGGTGTTCGGCATTGGCATGACGGCCAGTACCCACGCCGCGGTCCAACTGGCCGCCCGGGAGATCAATGCAGAGGGCGGCATTGGTGGCGTTCCGCTGGAACTGGCCGGACTCGACTTCAGCGGGATCCAGGACGAATTCAACCCCGTGACGGTGCTCCACCTGGCGGATCGTTTTGTCGGGGACCACGAACTGCTCGCCGTGATCGGGCACAGCGACAGTGCGTCGACCCTATCGGCCGCGGCGGTGTACAACAAGAGCGGCGTGCCCCAGATCGTCACGATTGCCACCAATCCCGCCATTACCAGCATCGGCGTCTGGACTTACCGGCTCTGCCTGTCGGATGCGGCGCAGGGGCCGGCGCTGGCCGACTACGCGGTAAGCGACTGGCACAAAAGGCGAATAGCCGTGTTCTTCGTCAACGACGACTACGGCCGCGGCCTGGATCACCGGTTCGAAGAGCGCGCGCGTGAACTCGGCGCGGAGATTGTCTCGTCCGTGATGCATCGGAATCTGCTCGATGACGATGACAGGAAGATGATTCACTCGGCGCTGGTGGGCATGAAGCGGGGCACGCCGCCGGATCTGATTGTTCTGTTCCAGCGCGCGGCGGCGGCCGTGTGGACTGTGCGGGCGATTCGCGAGGCCGGTCTCTCGGTCGACCTGATTGGGGGCGACAATCTTGCGCAGTATTCTGTCGCAAGGCTTGGTCGGGAGCTGACCAACGGCGTTCGCGTCTCGCAGTTCTTCAGCCTCGACCACAGCGATCCGCGCGCCGAGCGGTTTGCCAAGGCGTTCCGCCAACTCACCGGCAGCGATCCGGACTACGGCCAGGCGTTTGCCTATGATGCGGTCTTTCTGCTTCGGGACGCCGTGCTCCAGGGCGGCTACTCGAGGGCCGGCATCAAGGCCTATCTCGACCGTCTCATCCAGGATCGCATTCCTGTCCACGGTGTAGGTGGCACGTTTACATTCGGCGCGGACCACGATGCGAGACGCCCGCTCTACGTGTCCGAGATCCGGAACGGTCAGTTCAGCATCCTGAAGACCCTGGCCGTGAAGTAGAGCGGTGTATCATGCGCGGAGCCGTCGCCCCGGCGTTCGGGGTGCACGCGTGTCCGTCCACTCACCGAGGGTCATTCGATGCGTCGAATCCTGTTTGCCGTGCTCTGTGCCTGTGCCGTCGGGAATCTGTTTGTCGGCGCGCAGCAACCTCCGTCCACACCACCGGTTGCCGGCCAGCCTCAGTCGAAGGCCCAGGTCGCGGCGGCAGGAGCCGTCAAGACGACGCCGGTCAAACCGCCGGTCCCCTTTACGCTCTCCATCGACAACATCATGCGCGGCCCGAAGCTGGTGGGCAACGCGCCGTCAGCGATCCGATGGGCGCAGGATTCTTCGAAACTCTACTTCTCGTGGCAGAAGTTCACCGAGGATCGCGCCAACACCTACGCCGTCAATCGCGACGGGACCGATCTGAAGGTGCTCAGCCAAGAAGAGGCGCGGCAGGTGACTGCCGGAATCACAGGCCGGGCCGACCGGACGCGCAAGCGGCTGCTCACCGCCGAGGGCGGAAACATCGTCATCTATGACATGCTCACCCACGCGCGCCGACTCCTGATAAAGACCGCCGCCGCCGAATCGAGTCCGCGCTGGGCCCGCGGCGATAGTGCGATCACGTTTATGCGCGACGGCAACTTGTTTCTGATGACGCTCGACGGCAGCGGCAGCGCGCCGGCAGAAGTACAGCTGACCGACGTCGTGGCCCCCGCCGGTGAGGCTGCGGCTTCCGCCTCTGCGGGCGGCCGGGGCGCGACGGGGGGATCTGGCCTGACGGGCGGGCGTGGTGCGGCAGGGCAGGGCGGTCGCGGCGGCGGCGACCAGACGCTTACCGAGTCCCAGCGGAGGATGCGCGACGAAGAGCTGAAGCTGATCGAGTACCTGAAGCGGCAGGCAGATCTGCGCCAGCAGAGCGGGCGAGGCGGCATGGGCGGCGGACGGGGAGGTCGCGGCGGCGCCGGCGGGCCCGGAGGCGGGCCGGCCGATTCTATCGCGAGATTTCAACTGGCCGCCCGGCAGAGCGTCACCGACATGATCTTGTCGGCCGACGAGAACTACGTGTTCATCGGCGTGACCGAACGGCCGGAGGTGGCGGCTCGCAACCAGGACGTGCCGAACTACGTCACCGAATCGGCCTATCCCGAAATGATCAACGGCCGTTCCAACGTCGGCGATTCACAGTCGCGCCGCCTGCTCGCCATCCTCGACCTGAAGCAGAACAAGGTGGCCTGGGCCGACGGGAGCGCATTCGCCGGCAGCGAGCGGACCATCAAGCCGGCCGAAGCCGTGAAACCGACGGACGCCGCAAAGGCGGGCGACGCGCCGAAGTCCGCCGAAGCGGCGAAACCGGCGGACGTCGCAAAGGCGGGCGACGCGCCGAAGTCCGCCGAAACGGCGAAACCGACGGACGTCGCAAAGGCGGGCGACGCGCCGAAGTCCGCCGAAGCGGCGAAACCGACGGACGCCACGAAGGCGAACGCGGGGCCGCGCATCCTCGACTGGGGCGTTCCCGACTGTTCAGACGATGGGAGCCGATGCGTCACCGCGGTGCGAGCACGGGACAACAAGGACCGGTGGCTCGTCACGATAGACCCGGCCACCGGCAAGGCCACCGCGATCGACAACCTGCACGACAACGCCTGGATCCGGGAGGGATCGGTCGCCACGGCCACTGGCGGGGGCGGCTTCGGAGGCGGTGGCGGCGCCGGACTGGCGTGGCTGCCCGACAACGCACGTGTCATCTTCATGGCCGAGAAAGACGGCTGGATGCACCTGTACTCGCTCGACGTGACCGCGGCGCCCCCGGTGGCGAAGCCCCTGACCTCGGGCAAGTGGGAAGTGGCCAGCGCGCGGCTGTCGAACGATCGGAGCAGGATCTTCTTCGCCTCGAGCGAGGTGCACCCGGGTGAGCGCCACTTCTACACGATGTCGGTAAACGGTGGAGCCCCCACTCGAATCACGACGGCAACCGGCGGGCACGACGTCACCGTATCGCCCGACGAGAAGTCGCTGGCCGTCGTCTATTCGTCGAGCACGAAACCGCCAGAGCTGTTCGTGATGCCGTTCGCGGCAGGCGCCCAGCCAAAGCAGGTCACCACCTCGCCAACCCAGGACTTCCTGTCCTTCAAGTGGATCGATCCGAAGATCGTCACGTACAAGGCGCGCGACGGCGCGATCGTGTACGCGCGACTCTACACGCCGGAGATGATTGGCGCGAAACGCGACCCGAAGCACCTGGCCGTCGTCTTCGTCCACGGCGCGGGATACTTGCAGTTTGTGACCAAGGCCTGGCCTTCGAGCTACTACCGCGAGCACCTGTTCCACAATCTGCTGGCGTCGCGCGGCTACGTCGTGATCTGCCCCGACTACCGGGCGAGCGCGGGCTATGGTCGGGACTGGCGCACCGGCATCTATGAACACATGGGCGGCAAGGACCTGGAAGATTCCGTCGACGCCGCGAGGTTCGTTGTGGCGACCGAGAAGGTCGACGCGAAACGGATTGGCATCTACGGTGGCAGCTACGGCGGCTTCCTCACGCTGATGGCGATGTTCACGACTCCCGATGTGTTCGCCGCTGGCGCAGCGCTGCGGCCCGTGACCGACTGGGCGCACTACAATCACAGCTACACGGCCCCGATTCTGAACCTGCCGCAAACCAGCGTCGAGGCGTACAAGCGCAGTTCCCCGATCTACTTCGCCGAGGGGTTGAAGGGGCAACTGCTGATTTGTCACGGCATGGTGGACACGAATGTGTTCTTCCAGGACACCGTGCGGCTGACCGAGCGGCTGATCGAATTGCGAAAGACCACCTGGTCGGTGGCGCCCTATCCGGTGGAGAATCACGGCTTCACGGAAGAAACGAGCTGGGCTGACGAATACAAGCGCATCTTCAAGCTGTTCGAGGATTACCTGAGGCGATAGGCCTGATTGATGTCGGACGCTGGTCCGCCCCCGCACGGCGTCCGTATCCGCGGGGCGACCTGCGTCACTCGGTGAATCGGCGGCACGCCCTCAGGCCGGGTGGGCGGAGTCTATGACATTCTGCGGCGTTCAATCCTGCGGAAGGAGATTCATGATGCGGCGGTTCCTGGTACTCACGGCTGCGTTCGCGATGTTCGGTGGTCCATCCGTCGGCGGCCAGCAGCAGGCGGCTCCGCCAGCGGCCACGACACCGGCGCCGGACGCCGCCCGCGCCTTCGCCCCCGATGTGCCGGAACCGGGTTCGGTCGAGAGCATCGCGCGCTTCACGACAGACAAGCGGTTCGTCAGCCCATGGGTCGCCTACGTTCCCGATGCGAAGTCCGTCCCTTCACCCACCAGGTTCCTCGGCCACATCGTCGGAGCCGCGGGCGAACTGTCGACGACGACGAAGATCTACGGGTACTTCCGGGCGCTGGCAGCGGCGACGCCTCGCGTGCGCGTCGAGGTGATTGGCCGGTCCGACGAGGGGCGGGACATCCTACTCGTGGCGGTGGCAGACGAGGACGGCATCCGGAACCTCGCGAAGGCGAAGGCCGCCTCAGCGGCGCTGGCCGATCCGCGCAGAACATCACCCGAGGAGGCGGAGCGCATCATCGAGTCCGCCCGGCCGATCTACTACTTCAACGCAGGATTGCACTCGACCGAGTCGGGCAGTCCCGAAATGGTGATGGAGCTGGCGTATCGCCTCGCCGTGTCAGACCAGCCGATGATCCAGGCGATCCGTCGAAACGCCATCGTGCTCATCAATCCCGTGTCCGAGCCCGACGGGCGAGACCGGTTTGTCGAATGGTTCTACAGATACCTCAAGGGCCGCACCGACTTTGAGAATCTGCCCGAGGTGTCCCCGCCGTACTGGGGCCACTACGTGTACCACGACAACAACCGCGACTCGCACCAGCAGGCGCTCGAGTCGACGCGCGCCGTGAGCCGGATGTTCTTCGACTATCATCCGACCGTCGTGCACGACCTGCACGAGTCGATCGCGCTGCTGGAGACCTGGAACGGCACCGGCCCCTGGAACCCCAACCTGGATCCGATCGTCATCAGCGAGTTCATGGAGATGTCGTTCGAGGAGGTGCGCTCCGCCGCGGGGTTTGGCATGCCAGGCGTCTGGACCTGGGCATTTGGTGAGGGGTTCGGCCATCACTATATGGAATCGGTGGCCACCAACCACAACGCCATCGGGCGCGGCTACGAGACATTTGGAAATGCCACCGCCGAAACCGTGCAGCGCACTATCACCAACCGCAAGTACCTCGGCAAGCCGGTGACCGGTCAGGAGTGGTACCGGCCGCTGCCGCCGCCGGCCCGGTTCTCCTGGTCCCTGCGCGACAACACCAACTACATGGAGACCGCGTGTCTGTCGATTCTGTCGTACACGGCGCGCAACGGGAAGGAGATGCTCCGCAACTTCTACCGCAAGGGCTACAACTCATGGCAGAAGGGCGTCACGCAGGCTCCGTACGCGTTTGCCATTCCGTCGGAGCAGGGCGACCGGCGGCGGGTGGCGCAGATGGTTGACATGTTGCGCCGGCAGGGCATTGAGGTGTCGCGCCTGACCGCGGCGCTCTCGGTCAAGGAGGGCGCGTTTCCGGCCGGGACGTATCTGGTCCGGCTCGATCAGCCGTACCGCAATTACGCCGTGGATCTGCTGCTGCCGCAGAAGTTTCCGGCCGATGCCGAATTCAAGCCGTACGACGACATCAGTTGGGCGCTGCCCGTGCACTTCGGCGTGACCGCGGCGCGCATAGACGACGAGTCGGTCAAGCAGGCGCAGACCGAACCGGTCGCCGGCGGAGACGTGGCCGTGGAAGGCCGCGTGACCGGTCAGGGAGAGGTATTCATCATCAAGGACACCGGCCAGGAAGCGCTGCTGGCTGCGCGAAGCAGGCTCTCACGTTTTGACGTGTCCATCGCCGAAGGCCCCTTCAAGATTGGCGACGTCGAGTATCCGGCAGGATCGTGGATCGTGCCCGCGCAGTCAGGCGTCGGGGCTGCCCTCTCTGATGTGGCGCACGAACTGGCGCTCGACATCACCGCCGTTGCTGCCGTTCCCGATGTGCCCAGCCACCGGGCTCCGCTGCCGCGGCTCGCCGTGTGGCACACCTGGGCCGACACGCAGGACGTCGGCTGGATCCGGCTCACGCTCGATCGCCAACACATTCCCTACTCGTACATCCGAGACGACGACATCAAGGCTGGCGGGTTGAAGCAGAAGTTCGATGTGATTCTCTACGGGCAGACCGGTCTCGCGCTCGCCGAGCAGATTCACGGCATCGATCCCAAGTTCGGGCCGATGGCCTACACGCGGACCGCGGAGTTTCCGAGTCACGGCGTGCCAGACGCGTCGGACGACATCACGGGCGGCATCGGCTGGGTGGGGATGGCGAATCTGCAGCAGTTCCTCGCAGATGGCGGTTTATTCGTGACTCTTGGCAACGGTTCCGCGCTTCCGATCGAGGGCGGCCTCGTTCGCAGTGTGTCGGCGGCGCCAGGAGGCGGGGCCGTGTGGACGCCAGGCGTTGAACTCACCGCCAGCTTCACTCGCTCCGAGCATCCGATCCGCTACGGGTATCCGAATACCACGTCGGCATTTCGCGAATCGGAGCCTGCCTATACCGTGCGCCGCGCGGATCGCAAGTGGATCGTGCTGCAGTGGGGGACGCGTCTGCCCAAGGAGGAGCGCGAAGACGCGGAGGCCGCCGCCGCGAAGCGTGGAGACCAGGGCGCCAGCCAGAGCCGCGCAGCGGACGAAGCCGCGAAGCCCGCGCCGATGGTGCTCAGCGGCGGAGCCAAGGGCGAGGACGTGCTCGAGGGGCGGCCGGCGATTCTGGACGTGCCGGCGGGCCGGGGTCACGTCATCGCGTTCAACTTCAATCCCCTGCACCGCGACCTGAACCGATCGGACTACCGCCTGCTGTGGAATGCGATTCTCAACTGGCAGGCGATTCTCGGCGCTCCCGACGCGCCGGAGCAGTAAGAACGTATGTCGTTGTTCGAACGCTTCGCGACCCCGATCCACGTAGTGACCACCCTTGGCATGTACGTCCAGATGGTCATACTCGGCGGGATCGCCACCGCGCCTGGCGCCTACGTGGCTCTCCACGCGTGGGACGCCACGGCGGGCTGGCCGCCGCTGGCCCGTGTGCTGGCGGGGTGTTGTCTGGGTTGGGGCGTGTACTTCTCGTACGCGATCTGCGTCGTGTTTGTGGTGGGAGCGTTTCGGGTCGTTACGAGCGCAGGTGCGCCTCTGGGCTCGTTTCCGTACTACTCGTTCAAGGCGATGAGGTGGGCCAACTACAACGCCCTCATCCTGATGGTGCGCTACACGTGCATGAACTTTCTCAGGGTGACGCCGTTCCTCACGCTCTTTCATCGGCTGATGGGGATGCGCATCGGCCGGCGTGTCCAGATCAATACGTGTGTGATCGGCGACTCGAACCTCATTGAGATTGGCGACGACTCCGTGATTGGTGGTGATGTGACGCTGGTCGCTCATGCGGCCGAGCACGGCCGGCTCGTGACGGCGCCAGTGAAGATCGGGAGCCGCGTCACGATTGGAGTGATGTCGGTGATCTTTCCGGGCGTGACCATTGGTGACGGGGCGACCGTCGCCGCCAACGCCGTCGTGACCAAGGGCACGACCATCGGCGCGGGAGAGTCATGGGGCGGCGTTCCCGCACGCCGAATCAAGTAGGGCGGCCTGGCCGCCGCCCACACCCAGGCTGATCCGAGTGACTGAAGTGCCGGATGCCGGCTCCGCGAGCGCGGCAGAGTAGCTGTAGAAGACCGCGGTCCGCGCAGCGTGCCCGGCGGCAAATGCTCCAGTTGTCAAACGCCGACCATTATGGTATGATTTAATATCTCCCTGGGAATACACCGCATGTCCACAGGCTCCGACAACGGCATGACCTCCCAAGTTCAGCCTACCGCGGCCTTTCTGACCGCGCTGCTCGACAGCATCAACGATGGAGTGATCGTCGCCGACCTGGACGGCCGGTTCCTGATTTTCAACGCGGCCGCACGCCGCATCCTCGGCCAGGGTCCCCTGCAGGTGCCGATCTCGAAGTGGACCGCTTCGTACGGCGCCTTTCTCGATGACATGGTCACACCCTATCCGCCCGAGCGACTTCCGCTGGCCCGAGCCCTTCGCGGCGAAACGGTCGCGGAGAGTTCCGTGTTCATCAGAAACGGGGACGAGTCGGATGGGGTCTGGCTCAGCATCAACGCGAGTCCCTTGCGGGGCGATGCCGGTGAGGTGACCGGCGGTGTCATCGTCTTCCGGGACGTCACGGCGAGCAGGCGCGAACTCGAGCGCGTGCGGTTTCTGTCAACGGTGGTTGAGCAGACCGCCGACGCCGTGATCGTCACCAATCCCCGCGGCGTCGTCGAGTACGTCAATCCCGCGGTCGAGCGCGTGACCGGGTTTCAGCCTGCAGACATGATCGGCAAGACGCCGCAGGTCTTGAAGTCTGGGCTTCACAGCGACGAGTTCTACTCCCAGATGTGGAGCACGTTGCTCCGGGGCGAGGTGTTCCGGGGAACGCTCATCAACCGCAAGAAGGCGAGCCGTGAGGTCTACTACTCGGAACAGACGATCACCCCCATCGTGGATTCGGCCGGGCGCATCTCGAGTTTCGTGTCGGTCGGCAAGGACCTGACCGAAATGCGCCGATCGCTCGAGCGCGATCAGAAGCTTCGACTCGCGCGGTCGGTCCAGCAGCGGATGCATCCGGCCGCACCGCCCGGAATCTGCGGATTCGACGTGGCGGGCTCGGCGTTCATGGCGGACGAGACTGGCGGCGACTACTACGACTTCCTCTCGCTGCCAGACGGCTGCCTGGGACTGGCCGTGGGAGATGTCAGCGGTCATGGGTTCGACACCGCACTGGTCATGGTTCAGACGCGCGCAGCGCTCCGGACCATTGCCGGTTCACACACCGACCCGGGTCTCATCCTGGCCCAGATGAACGCAAATCTCTTGACCGAGGTTGCCGAGGCGCAGTACGTCACTCTGGTGCTGGCATGCCTCAACGCTCAGACCCGCACGATGCATTACTCCAGTGCGGGCCACACGACGGGGTATCTGCTGTCGGCCTGCGGCGACATCAAGCGCGAGATCACCAGCACGGGCGTGCCCCTTGGCCTGTTTCCCGAGCAGGTCTACGAATCGGTTGTCGCGCCGGACTTGCAGCGAGGCGACGTGCTGGCGCTCATCACGGATGGCATCAGCGAGAGTTTCACCCGCGATGATGTGCCGTTCGGGTCGCTCGGGGCGCTGGAGGTCATCCGGCGGCACATCCACGAACCGGCTGCCGAGATCGTCAATCACGTGTATCGCGCGGCCCGCGAGTTCTGCGATGGTCCGCAGTGCGACGACATGACGGCCGTGGTGTGCAAGGTGGGTGATTGCGCCTAGGTCTTGCCACCTGAAGCCAGTTGTTGTCGCGTCCGCGCGAAGATGGATGGCCCATCGGCGGAGCTGGAGAAGCGGCGTCAGCCAGTCTCTCCCCGCTCCGATTCGGTCCACTGTCTGGGCGTGTCCGTCACCGGCTGCAGAATGACGGAGGCGAGGCCGATCAGCCCAAGGAGCACGAGCACGCCGATGCCCTGTCCCACCCGTGGGGGCAGGCCGATGACCGAGACCGTCAGCCAGGTCACGCCCGCCCAGATCAGGGGTCCCGTGATGGCGGAGAACCGCCCGACCATGCCGTAGAGCCCATAGAACTCGCCTATCCGCGAGGGGGGCGTCAGCCGCAGCATGTAGGGGCGATCCGCGGCCCACACGCCGCCTAACGCGACGCCGGCCGAGCAGGCGACGACGTAGAGCACCTGCAGCGGCAGGCCAAAGATACCGATGGCGGCCGCGAGCAGGAAGACGCCCGTCCACATGCAGAGGACATAGTTGAGGGTTCTCTTCGGACCGATCCGGTCCACCAGCCATCCCCAGGCGAAGCCGCCGACGACCGCGAAGGTGATCGCCGTCATCATGATCATCTTGCCCGCCTCTTCGCCCTCCGACTGGGTCAGGCCGGTGTTCATCGCCACGTTGATCGTGTAGAGGAACATGATCGAGATGACCGTGTTGATGGAATCCGTGTAGAACACCCGCCCGACCAGAAACCGGACCAGGCCCGGATACGCGCTTCCAGATCGGAACGTCTGAATCGTCTCGCGCGTGGACTCGCGCACCATCCGCAGGCTGAACACCGGACGTGGATGCGGATTGCCGCGCTCTTTCACGAACACGAAGCAGGGGATTGAGAACAACAGGAAGAAGATCGCGATCATCGTGAAGAGCAGCGGCAGGTCGGCCGACCCGAAGACCTGCTTCATCCCGAGACCGACCGCGATATAGGAGCCGAGATAACCGACGCCCACCCCGATGCCGCTGATCTTGCCGCGGTTCCCCTCGTGGCTGACCTCTGGGAGCATCGCGTCGTAGAACTGCAGGCCCGCCTGGTAGCCGACGTTCGCGATGATGAAGAAGAGCGCCGTCAGATAGAAGCCGCCGCGCGCCAGCAGGGTCGTGAACCCGACGCAGATGAGGGTGCTGATGACGAGGAAGGGCATGCGGCGCCGGGCGCGGTCGGTCATCGCCCCCAGCAGCGGTGACGACACGAAGATGATCCCCATCGAGATGGCCGTGATGATCCCGTACACGAAGTCGGCCCGCTGCGCCCCGACTTCCTGGCGCACCCACAGCGAAAAATACGCCGACACGACGCCCATCGAGAAGATCGTGTTGGCCAGGTCGTAGAGCACCCAACTGACGACCGCGCGGGTGGGGATCTTGCGCGGCGTGTTCGGTGCGGCTGATTCGGAATGGGCCTGCCGCGCGTCAGGGGCGGTCGTCATGCTTGGGGGAGACTACCACGACGGTCCCTGGAGCGGCGCGGGCGAGCCAGGAGACCGTTCGAACCCGGCACGCGCGATCTCTGGATGGCGGAACGCCGATAACCTCACCGGGTCGAGCGCCGTCAAACAACTCTGACCACCTCTGGTGCCCGCCCGCCAAGCGGCAGCCCTGTGCACTTGTGCACAGCCCGTTTGCGATCGAGGCGGGATAATTACACCGACTATGGCGACTTCAGTACACGCCCCGCCGGGCCCGGTCAGGCTATTCGTGTCAGAGGCAGGACAGATCAGCGCCTTTGCGATGAGAGCCATCCGGGTGGCGTTCCAGCCGCCCTTCGAGCTTCGAGAAGTCACGCATCAGATCTCCATGGCCGGCTGGCGCTCGTTGCCGCTGGTGATGACTTCCGGGTTCGCCATCGGTGTCGTGCTCTCCATGCACACACGGGCGACGATGGAGCGATTCGGCGCGGCCGCGATGATCCCGGCGGCCCTCGCGACGTCGCTGATCGCCGAGACCGGCCCACTGATGACTGGACTGCTTGTTTCCGGGCGCGTGGGTGCCGGCATTGGCGCCGAACTCGGCGGTATGCGGGTGACCGAGCAGATCGACGCGTTGGAATCGCTGGCCGTGGACTCGTTCCACTACCTGGTGGTCACGCGCATCATCGCCTGCATGATCGCGCTGCCGATTCTCACGACGGTCATGAATGCCTCCGGGATGATTGGCGGCTTCCTGGCCGAGACGGCGATGTCGCAGGTGTCGT
Organism: Acidobacteriota bacterium; assembly: GCA_026393755.1. Lineage (NCBI taxonomy): Bacteria > Pseudomonadati > Acidobacteriota > Acidobacteriota bacterium. Next base: position 40,720 of record JAPKZO010000004.1, on the reverse strand, counting down.
TGCGGCTCTATCTCCAGGCCGCGTTTGCCGACATCGGCTTCATGGATTACATCCTGCCGACGCTGAAGACCGTCGTGTTCGGCTTCATCATCGGCACGGTGTCCGCCTACCTGGGATACACGACCACGGGCGGATCCGAAGGGATCGGCCGGGCGTCGACGCGCAGCGTCGTCATGTCATCGATGATCCTGATTGTCGTCAACGTCATCCTGGTCCGGATTATCTTCCTGCTGTTTCCGGCTGGTGCGCTATGACTCCGGCCGGCCCCGCGATCCGCTTCGACCACGTGACCAAGGCGTTCGATGACGACGTGATCCTGGATGACGTCTCCTTCGACGTGCCTCGTGGCACCGCGTGCTGCATCATGGGGCGCAGCGGGACTGGAAAGAGCGTCACGTTGAAGCTGCTGATGGGCTTGTTAAAGCCGGATGCCGGACACATCTACGTGAACCAGACCCCGATTGAAGCCCTCGATAGTGCCGGCCTGGTGGACGTGCGAAAGACGATGGGGTTCCTCTTTCAGTACTCCGCGCTCTTTGATTCGCTCTCGGTCGCCGACAACGTCGCGTTTCCGCTTCGCCGCCACACACGGATGTCCGAGGCGGAGATCGCGCGTTCGGTTCGCGAGAGGCTGGCGGACGTCGGGCTCGAAGCCGATCTCGACAAGATGCCGCTCGACTTGTCGGGAGGCATGCAGAAGCGGGTGGGGCTGGCGCGGGCGATGGCGCTGAAGCCGTCCATCCTGCTTGTCGACGAGCCAGGCAGTGGCCTCGACCCCATCACGACGCGGGAAATCGACGCGCTCCTGATGGACCTGAAGTCGTCGAGCCGCACGACGCTGGTGGTTGTGACACACAGCGTGCCCGGCGCGCGAAGCCTCGGCGACAACCTGATCATCCTGCACAAGGGACACATCGCCGCCCAGGGCACGGCCGACGAGCTGGACCGGAGCCGGGACGAGATCGTCCGGCAGTTCATGAGTTCAGCGACGGAGGGCGAGCATGGCATCCACGGATAGAGCCGCGATGGGAGCGTTCGTGATTGGAGGCCTGCTGCTGTTCGGGCTGGGCCTGTTCCTGATCGGGGACCGGCGCATGCTGTTTTCCGCGAGCCACGAGTACTACACGGAATTTGCGCAGGTCAGCGCCCTCGAGGTTGGAGCGAAGGTCCGGGTTGGAGGCATGAACGCAGGCGAGGTGATCGAAATCCGCGTTCCCCGGGGGCCAAAATCCACCTTTCGTGTGAAGTTCAAGATCGTCGAGAAGCTGTTTTCCGTCGTTCGCCTCGACTCGGTCGCGAGCATCGCCACCGATGGCCTGCTCGGAAACAAGTTTCTGCTGGTGGATATCGGGACCACCACGCTGGCGCCGCCCGGATGCACGCTCCCGAGTCGGGAGCCCTTCGAGATTGGCGATCTCCTGGCCAGAATCCGGAGCACCGTCTCGAACATCGACATGACCGTCGGCGCCGTCAAGGGCGACGTTACCAACGCCACGCAGACCGTCGCCGACACGGCGAAGCATGTCGATCAGATCGTCGTCGCCATTCAGGATCCGATGGATCGATTCACGATCGCGGTGAGCAGAATCTCCGAGGATGCGGGCGCGATCCTGGCGCGCGTCCGGGCCGGCGAGGGCACGCTGGGCAGACTCGTGAACGATCCCGCGGTGTACAACAGTCTGTCGGCCTCGGCCACTGAGGTCCAACGAGTGATGGAGAACGTCGGCCAGGCGTCCTCGGACGTGAGGGCCCTGGTGTCGCGATTCAAGTCCGGAGACATGCCGGCGGACATCGAGCGGACCGTGAAGAATGTGGGCGAATCGTCCGAGCGCGTGAAGGTGCTGGTGTCGGCCTTCCAACCGGGGCCAGGAGGCGGGGACGGCGCAGGCGCAGATCTCCGAGCCACGCTCGGCAGCGCCCGTGAGGCCATGTCGGATCTCGCCGAGAATCTGGAGGCGCTGAAACACAGCTTCTTCTTCCGCGGGTTCTTCAAGGACCGCGGCTTCTACGATCTCGGGAGCCTCTCTCCGGTCGAGTATCAGTCCAAGCAGTTCGAAAGCAATGTGACCAAGCAACGGGTCTGGATGCGGCAGGACGAACTGTTTGCGCTCAAGGCCGGAGGCGGGGAGGAATTGTCGGACGCGGGAAAGGCACGACTCGACGCGGTGATGGCGAACTTCCTGCGGTTCACGAAGGATCGCGCGATCATCGTGGAAGGTTATGTCGTGGCCGGCACGCTGGACGATCAGTTCCTGCGCTCGCGTGAGCGTGCAATGAAGGTGCGGACGTACCTCATCAGGAAATTCGCGCTCAGTCCGGACTACGTCGGGGCCATGCCGATGGGAGCGGTCGCGGCGTACGGGGACGGCGTTGCCCTCGTGCTCCTGAAGAAATAATCCGCCGCGCGAGCCAGCCGCCTGCGCCATCCAGCCGTGCAGGGCACGCCTCAGGCCGGCCTTGTGTATACTATCGGCCCGACACAGGAGGGGCCGATCATTCAGCACACAGGCAAAATAGGCTTCCGGATCTTCACTGATCCGGATCGCCCCGATCCGTCGCTGGTTCAGCAGTTTGTCGGGCTGGCCTCGTCAAATCTCGCCGACGCGATGGGGCGATTTCACTTCATGGATCCCGGCATCAGGATGCGGACCGGACTGCCTCTATGCGGTGTCGCGGTTACGGTGATGGCGCGCCCAGCCGACAACCTGATGGTCCACAAGGCGATGGAGGTTGCTCATCCCGGCGACATCATCGTCGTGAACACGAGCGGCAACACCACCAGCGCCGTGTTCGGCGAATTGATGGGCAACTCCGCGATCGCGGCGCGACTGGGCGGTCTGGTCGTCGACGGCGCCATTCGGGATGTGAGCGCCCTGACGGAACTCGGGTTTCCGGCCTTCAGCCGATCGGTGTCGGCCGGGGGCTGCGACAAGGACGGCCCTGGTGAGATTAACGTCCCGATCGCCTGCGGCAACACGGTCGTCAGGCCCGGCGACATTATCGTCGGCGACGACGACGGTGCCGTCGTCGTGCCGCGCGAGGATGCCGAACAGGTGCTCACGCTGGTCCGTGCGCTGAAGGAGCGCGAGGCCAGACGCGTCGCGGAGATTCGCGGCGGCGTCGTGTTCAAGGCCGAGATCAACGACACGCTGCGGGCGAAGGGAGTGGTGTGATGGAGCTGTTGCTGATGACCCCCGGGCCGACCCGAGTGCCTGAGCGGGTTTTGGCGGCCGGCGCGATCCCGATGATTCACCATCGCACCGACGAGTTCGGCCGCATGCTCGGGTCGGTCATCGAGAAACTCCGGCCGTTGTTCGGGACGGGCGGAGACATTTTGCCAGTCCATTCGACAGGCAGGGGAGCGCTAGAGGCGGCGATCACCAACCTGTGCTCGCCCGGAGACGAGATCGTCGTCTGCTGCGACGGGGTGTTCGGCGAGATGTGGGCAGACATTGCCGACGCGTTTGGCGTCGTTGCCCATCGCATCAGCCCGGACTGGGGCGTGGCGGTGGATCCGGCCGACGTGGAAACCGCCTTCCGCGCGCACCCCTTCGCGCGCGCCGTGCTCCTCGCGCACAGCGACACATCGACAGGCGCGCTGAACGACGTCGCGGCGATCGCGCGCGTCGCCGGGCGCGCAGGCGCGCTTGTGATGGTGGACGGAGTCAGTTCGATTGGCGGCACGCCCTTCCGCTTCGACGAGTGGGGAGTCGACCTCGCCATTACCGCCTCGCAGAAGTGCCTGATGTCGAGCCCCGGCATCGCCTTCGTCGCTATCAGCCAGCGCGCGTGGGATGCGTATTCGACGGCTCGGCTGCCTCGCTCCTATTTCGACTTCCAGGCCATCAGGAAGACGCTCGCCCGGACGAGACCCGAGACGCCCAGCACGACACCCGTCCATCTGATCGCCCAGGTCAACGCCGCGCTCGAGTTGATCGAGGCCGAGGGGCTCGACCAGATCTTCGCGCGCCACGCGGAGATGGCCCGCATTGCGCGGAGTCGCGCCGCCTCGCTCGGGCTGTCGCCACAGTGTCCAGGATTGACCAATCTGTCGCCGACCCTGACGGGGCTGCGCGTGCCGGACGGGGTCAGCCCGGCGCGGATTCGCGAGCAGCTGAAGGCCCGCGGCATCCTGGTGGGGCCTGGGCTGCGCCGCTACGAACCGACGTGCTTCCGCATCGGCCACATGGGCGACATTCGCCCTGCAGATGTCCATCGCACGATGGACGCGCTGGCAGAGGTGTTGGGCGCGGCCGGGCGGTAGTACAGTCTTCGACCATGCCGGGTAAGACCATCAGCGAGAAGATCCTGTCGCGCGCCTCGCACAGCGATGCCCGTGCCGGAGACCTCGTCATCTGCGACGTGGACGTCGCGATGGGGACCGACGGTTCTGTTCCCATGGCGCTCGACTACTTCGACCAGATGGACGGTCGCCGCGTCTTCGATCCGGCGCGCCTCGTGTTCGTGTTCGACCACTACGCGGCCGACCCGATGGCGGCGACCTTCTCCCTGCAGGCGCGCGCCCGGGAATTCGCGACCCGCCACGGCGCGGTCCTCTATGACTGCGGTGACGGCGTCTGTCATCAACTGATGGTCGAATCGGGACGCACGCGTCCTGGCGGCTTGATCGTCGGGGCGGACAGCCACTCGGTGACCGGAGGCGCGCTCAACGCGTTCGCGACGGGCATCGGTTCATCGGATCTTGCCGCGACGATGATCAGCGGACGCATCTGGCTGCGGGTGCCAGAGACGATCCAGATCACGCTGACCGGGGCTGCCGCGGCCGGGGTGTACGCAAAGGACATCGCGCTGGCGCTGGCCCGGCGTCTTGGCGCAGATGGAGCGGCCTACCAGGCGCTCGAGTTCGACGGACCGGGCGCCGGTCTCCTCGAGATCGAGGATCGGCTCGTGCTCAGCAACATGTCGGTCGAGATGGGCGCGAAGGCGGGAATCTTTCGCGCCGATGCGAAAACCGAACGCTACCTCGCCTCCCGCGCCGGCGAGCCTTTCACGCCGATCGAGCCGGACGCCGACGCGGTCTATGCCAGCCGGATTCAGCTCGATCTGGCCGAACTCGAACCCTGCATTGCGATGCCTCATCAGGTTGATCGGGTTGTTGCCGTCGGCCAGGCGGCCGGGACGCCGGTCCACATGGTCCTCGTCGGCACCTGCACGGGCGGCCGGGTCTGCGACATCCATCAGGCGGCCCGTATCCTCGTGGCCGCCGGGCGAATTGCGCCGGGAGTTCACGTGGTCATCGCGCCGGCGTCGCGCGAGGTCGAGACGCGACTGCGCGCCGACGGCACATTGGACCGGATCGGCGCGATGGGCGCGACGATTATTCCCCCAGGCTGCGGGCCGTGCTGCGGCACCGCTCCTCCCATTCCCGCTCGCGGCGCGAACGTGATCTCCACGGCGAACCGGAACTTCAAGGCCCGGATGGGGAACGCGACCGCGTCGATCTACCTCGCGTCACCTGCGACCGCGGCCGCATCGGCTGTCAGAGGCCGAATCACCGACCCGCGCGAGTTCGCGGAGGCGCTGACATGACCATTGAACTCGATGGCCGCGCCGTTGTCCTCGGCGATGACGTGAACACCGACTACATCATTTCGTCGAGCCGGAAGAAGGACTCGCTCGATCCTGGCGTGCTGCGGCACTTCCTGTTCGAATCGGTGGATCCCCTCCTGGCCGCTTCCATCAGGCCGGGCGATCTCCTGGTGGCGGGACGGAATTTCGGCTGCGGTTCGGCGATGGAGGTGGCGGTGACCGCCGTGCTGGCCGCCGGCATTCGCGCGGTGCTGGCGAGGAGTTTCGCGCGCACCTATTATCGCAACGCGATCAATAACGGCCTGATTCCGATCGAGTGCGACACCACCGGGATTGCCAACGGCGCGCGGCTCCAGGTCCTGATCGAGGAGAGAGGCGCAAGAGTCGTCGATCGGACTGACGGCCGGAGGATCGACGGACATCCGCTTCCGGCGATCGTGCTCCAGATCCTTGACGAGGGCGGACTCGTCCCGTACTTCCGGAAGCGCCACGACTTCACCATTCCATGAAACAGCACACGAAGATCCTCATCGGCCTGCTGGCGGGCGCCTTGTGCGGCGTGGCTTCCCAGGTCTCGGGCGGCGACTGGATCGCTCGGGCGCTCATCTCGATCGAGCCGCTCGGCACCCTGTTCATCAACCTGATTCTGATGGTGGTGGTGCCGCTGATTGTCGGAAGCGTGTTTGTGGCGATGGCCTCCCTTGGCGAGCGCCGCAGGCTCGGGACGCTCGGCGGCCGGACGCTCGGCTTCTTTCTGACCACGACGATGATCGGGGCCGTGATTGGGATGTCGGTGGCGCTGCTGGTCAGGCCTGGTGAGGGACTCGATCCCGCGATTCGGGACGGGCTTGCCGCCCAGTTTGAGGGCAACGCGAGCCGAGCGGCGGCTGCCAATGCCGCGCCCGGACTGATTCAACTGCTGCTGTCGATGATCCCGCAGAACCCCTTCGGAGCGGCGGCCCGGATGGAGTTGCTGCCGCTGGTCATCTGCACGCTGATCTTCGGCGCGGCGGCCAGCCAGATTCCGGAGGAGCGGCGCCAGGGCATGGTGCGGTTCTTCACTGGCCTCAACGACACCTGCATGGTCGTTATCAGCTGGGTCATGACGCTGGCGCCCTACGCCGTGTTCACGCTGATTGGCGCCATGGTCGCCCGGTTCGGCGTCGACCTGCTCCGCCATCTGATCGTGTACTGCCTCGTGGTCGTCGCGGGCCTGTCACTCCACCTTGTCGTGCTGGCAGTCGCGGTCAGGTGGCTTGCGCGAATGAAGGTGTTCGACTTCGTCCGGGGCGCCGCGAAGGCCCTGCTGGTCGCGTTCTCGACTTCGTCTTCGAGCGCAACGCTGCCGGTCAGCATCGAGGTTGCGACGAAGAACCTCGGTGTGCCTGCCGAGGTGGCCGCCTTCGTACTGCCGCTTGGCACGACGCTCAATCTGAATGGGGCGGCTGTCTACAAGGGGGCGACGGCGGTGTTTATCGCCCTCGTGTACGGCATCAGTCTGGGGCCGGCGACCTGCGTGACGATTGTCTTCGCGGCCACGCTCGCGGCGATCACCGGCGCCGGAGTCCCTGGCTCTTCACTGGTCACCACGCTGGTCGTGCTGAACGCGATTGGCCTCGGGCCTCACGCCGTGTCCGGGATTGCGTTGGTTCTTGGGGTCGACCGGCTGCTCGACATGCTGCGGACGACCGTCAATCTGACGAGCAGCCTGACGTGCGCCGTCTATGTCGGCCGGTGCGAACAGCGGGCTGATGTCCCTGTTCAGTCTTCGTCCGGTGCCCCGAGGAGCCACTCGTAGGCCGGCTGCGCCTCGACCCCTGGCGTGTCGACCCGGGCGAGCGCGTCGCGATCGAGCACCAGCAGCCGACGCGTCGCGCGCGGATGGTCCTTCGCTGCTGCGGCCAAAGCCCGCAACTCGCGAGCGAGCGTGTCGGAAGACGACGCGTCCGCGCACACCTGGATCAGTTCGTCTCCGGCGACCGGCCGGCGCGCGAGAAAGTCCACCTCCAGCCCGTCGCTCGTCTTGACGTAGCCGACCTCGGCGCCGCGCCTCTCGAGTTCGTTCAGCACGACGCTCTCGAGCGCGTGGCCGACGTTCGAGCGACCGCTAGCGTCAAAGGCCTTGATGAAACCAGGGTCCGCGGGATAGAGCTTTCGCGGGTTCGAGTTGCGCTGGCGCTCCGAGTCGGTGGCCAGCGGCACCGCGCTCAGCAGAAAGGTATCCAGGAGGTAGCCGAGCATCGAGTGTACGGCGTCCTTAGCCACGCCGTGCCCCTGTGCCTTCAGATCCTGATGCAGCCGGTGAGCGCTGAAGCTCCCCGCAGGGCTGCGCAGGCAGTGCCGCACGAGCCAGCGAAGCGCGGCCACCTGCGACACCCGGTAACGCTCGACCACGTCGCGGAAGAGAACGGTATCCACGTAGCCTTGCAGCAGCTCGATCCGGAGAGTCGTCGATAGCCCCTGTGCTTCAGGGAATCCGCCCTCGGCGAGGTACTCGCGAAAGCGTTTCTCGACGAGCGACCGCTCGGCCGCCGTCCAGCGCCGGGATTCGCGCCGCGGCTCGTCTCCGCAGTGGCGCAGAAACTCGCGGAAGCTGAAGGGCCGTATGACGGTCGCCATCCCGCGACCACGTAACGACGTGTGGACCTCGCGCGAGAGCATCCGTGCCGACGAACCGGAGACGACGATCTCGGCCTGTTCGGAGTCCAACACGCGGCGGACGAAGCGTTCCCACCCGGGAACGAACTGAATCTCGTCGAGGAACCAGTACACCGTCTCGCGCCCACGCAGTGCAGGGTAACGCCGGTAGTACTCTTCGAGCAGGAAGCCAAGCTGGTCGAGTTCGAGCCCCGCCAGCCGGTCGTCGTCGAAGCTGAGGTAGACCGCCCGCTCTGCAGGCCCGGCCGCCCGGCGCTCGCCCAGCAACTGACGCAAAAACGTGGTCTTTCCCGCGCGGCGCATCCCGATCACGGCGTGCGCCTTACCGGTCACCGCGGGCAGCCGAACATCCCGCCGCGTGAACCCGACCGGCGGCGCGTCTGCCAGCGCCGCGCTCAGCTTCTCGGCCAGAACCGGGTGAAGGCTCATGACTCCACGTTAGGGCCAATGTGTCCTTTTGTCAAGGACACATTGTGCCACAACAAGCCTCAGCGCGAGGCCACATGTGGCGTTTAGTACCGACCACACTCCTGCACGACTTCGACAGTCAGTCGCAGCAGGCCCGAACGTGTCAGAACCTCTCCCGCTTCTCGAGATTGGCCTCGACCTGCGCCTTGTCGCGCCAGACCGGGTGGAGCGTCCTCGCGACCATCAGGGGAAGTTGGTCTTCCAGGTGTGGCGAGCCTGGCTGACTCGCATTGCCGTAGCTGAGGGCGCACAGGGCCTTCTGTTGCCGGGCGAATTCAATCGCGCAGACGAAGGTCTCGCCATGCGCGGCATAGGAGCGATTGCCTTCCTTGCGAGTGTACGAAATCGTACGGAAGACGCCCGACGCGCCGGCGCCGCCGTTTCCAGGCAGATCGGCCTTGCCGCTGGCGAAGCGGTACACGTCGCCCCACTTGACGTCGAGCGCGCCGTAGACCCGCCGGCACTCGTCGGCTGCGGCGTCCAGCGCGGTCAGCGCGGACGCGGCGTCGGCCAGGCCATAGGCCGAGTCGAGCGGGTGCGCGGGATCGTACTTGACTCTCAACCTGCTGGCGATGCCCTGCTGCCCGGTGAAGTACTTGTCGACGAACATCTGGAAGAGCACGCCGCCGCGGCTGTCCACTTCGGTCTGACGATCCCATTTGTCGAGCACGCGCGCGGCTTCGGTGCCGCCCTTGGCGGCGGCCAGCAAATCAGGCAGGACCTTGTCGGCGAGTTCCATCCGCGTCGAATGCTTCTTGGCGAGCAGTTGATCGAAGCTGATCTTGGAATCCTCGGTGATCATCCGCAGAGATCGAAGCGTCCGCATCTGGGGCAGCGTCTCGCCCGTCGGCGCGACAAACGGCGGGTACTTCGCGCGGTCGAGCTGCGGAAACGTCATCGTCCAGGGCGGCTCGTTCGTGTTGGCCGTCCAGCCGCTCGCCGGATCGGTCGCTCTGGGCAACTGATCGACGGGGATGTAGTCGGTCCACATCGTATCGGATGTGTCGCCCGGCACGAGCTGCGACCAGTAGGCGTAGTCGTGCCCCTTTCGCCGCGGGACCAGTCCGTCGAACGTGAACATGATGTGGCCCTGATCGTCCGCGAAATTGGCGTTCCACATCGGCACGCTCATCATGCGCAACGCGCTCTTGAATTGCTCCAGCGTCGTTGCCTCGCCCATGCGGAACCATTGTTCGAGCATGCGCGGGCGATCGAGCCCGGCGACGCGCATGGCCACCGTCAGACCCTTGTCGTCGAACACCACCGGGCCGTGAAGGCTGCGCCGGATGTCCAGCGTCTCCTCGCGAGCCGATCCGTCCGGTTGTCTGATCTTGAGCGTCCGGGTCTCACGCTCGAAGGGCCGCAGCGTGCCGTCGAAGAGATACTGCCCGTCCTTCACCGTCAGCCGGAAGAAATCCACGGTGTCGATCGTATTGACCGTCCGTGCCCAGCCCGCGTGCCGGTTGAACCCGACGACCGGAACCGGGAACCCGATCTGCGGGGCGCCGTACAGGTCGTAGTTCGGGCCAACCAGGTGCACTTCCATGTAGCGGTAGAACGTGTCGCCCCACGAGAGATGCGGGTTGATGATGAGCATCGAATTGCCGCTCGCCGAGTGCGGCGGTCCGATGGCCCAGGTGTTCGACCCTGGCGTCAGCTCTTTCTCATCAGCAGGAGGCACGACGGGAGCCGCCCCTGATCTGAGCGCGGCGTTCACCTCGCGCTGCATGCGGCTGCGTGAGGCCATGTACATGTAGTGCACGACCCGGAGCGAATGACCGACCACGTCGACGCCGGAGACGGGAAGCACGACGAGGCACGCGGGATCGATGGCCTCGGGATGTGCCTTGCCGTAATCGTTGATGCCCCGCGCGAACTCATCCAGGTACTTGCGGAATGTCGGGTCCTGCGCGTCGTACCAGACCCGCGCGCGGTCCGGGACGCCGTTCAGTTGCAGCCATCGGTCAAGTTCGAGATAGGTGGGGCCCCAGTACTCCGCCGCGCGCCCTCGTGATTCGCCGTAGAGCCGCAGCAGGAGGTTGGCCTGGCTCTGCATCTGCGCCCATCCGTGGGCGTAGAACATGCCGTCCCGGTCAGCGGCGTAGATGTGGGGGACGCCGTAGCGATCCCACAGGATCTCGGTCTTACCGGCAGACGCGAGCGGGGAGGTGACGAGCCCCGCGAGGACGAGGCACAGGGTGAGGCGAAGGAGTCTGGAGTGCTTCATGGCGGTCTCGTTGGTGGTCGAACGCAGGGGCGACCGTTCGGCCGCCGGGACAACGATACAATATCCGGGCGCGGATCGGCGCGCCGGTTCGCGAAGATCCGCGCGATTGTTGAACGAGGGGAGCAGCGTCCCCGGGAGGGCAGCATGAGACGCACCCGCATCAGCCTGTTCTACGTGATCGGCTACCTCATCCCCGGCGGGCTTGGTCTGCTCGTCGCGCCTCAGTTGGCGCTGAAGCTTCTCTTGTCGGGTGGCACCTACGGCGACGTGATGCCCCAGATGGTCGGCATGATGATGGTCGCGCTGGGGCTGTTCGTGTTCCAGATTGTGCGCAAGAAGGCCGAGGGCCTGTACCTGACCGCCCTGGCGGTCCGGAGCGCGATGCTGCCCGTCCTGCTGTCGTTGTATGTCGCGTCTCGCGATCCGCTGTTCATCACGCTGCTCCTGATCGTGGGATTCGGGGTCGTGTACACCGGAATGAGCTACCGGCTGGATCTGCGGGACAGGAGGTCCACGCTCGGTTGAAGACCACATAGTGTAGATTCTCAGGGAATCAGACGGCGCGCCGTCCGGGTGGGCGGCCATCCAGCAGGGAGCACGCGATGGGGCAGAACTTTCATATCGGCATTATGGGCAACCTGTTCTCGGGCAAGACGACCCTGATGCAGGCGCTCGCGCGCGATCCGTACAAGCAGGATCTCGAGGCGCTGCTGGGCGGCGCCGAGCTGTGCACGTTCTCGGAGCGCGTGGATAAGGGCTCGCTGATCGACGAGTGCCTGGCGCTGTTCTATCACGATCGCGTGTCGAACATTTTCGCCACGGAACTGGCGTTCCTGCACATGCGCACCATCCAGCAACGCGAGATCCGCCATCTCATGACGCGAGAGAGCACACGGGGCGTGATCATCGTCGAGGACCGGCCGTTTATCGACGGCCCCGAGGTCTTCGTCAAGCGCATGATCGAGTCGGCCGAGATGCCGTCCGCCCATGCCAAGCTGTACCGCACACTGTTTCACCAGACGCTGCGCAACGAGCACATCCGTCTGCCCGACTTGACGGTGTACCTCCGCACCGAGCCCGGCCTGCTGGAACGGCGGCGTGCCAAGCGGGCGGCCGAGGGCGACGGCTACGCCGAGACGATCACGGAAGACTACTTGCGACAGATCCACGACAGCTATGAACGCGTTGCGGCCAATTGGAAGCGCACGCTGCTCGATTATCAGGAGCACGCCATCGTGCCCCCCGATGCCGACCTCCTCACGCTGCCGGCCGAGATTGATATGGGCGAGCACCCCGACTACGTGCACGTGGCGGCGGGGACCATCCGCGAGAAGGTCCGCCGCATGATCGCGTCACGCCAGCGGGGCCAGTGAGGAATGGTGCGATCGGGGCGCGTGTGACGTGAAGAACATCGAGATCAAGTGTCCGGTCCTCCGCTTCGACGCGGTGCGGCGCGCGCTCGACGCGCTGGGCGCGGTCCGGCAGACGCCGGTCCTGCAACAGGTTGACTGGTACTTTTCCGTCCCGCATGGCAGGCTCAAGCTGAGGCAGGCCAACGGCGGACCGGGGGAGTTGCTGTTCTACGTCCGGCCGTCCCGGCGAGGCCGCCGGCTCAGCGTGTATGGCCGATCACCAGTTCCCGACGTGTCGGGGATGAGAAGTCTGCTGAGGACGGCGCTCGGGGAATCGGCCTGCATTCGGAAGAGCCGGGAGGTCTGGCTCTTCCGCAACGCCCGGATTCATCTGAATCGCGTGAGCCGACTCGGCACGTTCGTCGAAATCGAGGTCGAGGTCCGGCGCGGGCCCCGCCAGGCACGCGCATTGATGGACATGCTCATCAGCACACTGCGATTGTCACCGGCCGCGTCGATCGGCGGGTCGTACGCCGATATGAAGCTGGTCAGATTCTTACGAAGTACGGAATCGTCATGATCACAGCCCCAACGGCCAGGAGAAGAATGGTGTTGGAGATGAAGTACGGAAAGACCATGAGGACGAGTCCGCAGATCAGGGGCACGACCGCCTTCTGTTTCTTGCCGTACACGAAGAAGCCGAGCCCGATCGAGCCGAAAAGCGGTCCCCACAGCAGCGAAGATGCGTCCAATTCAACCTCTCGTCATGCAAGGATAGCAGGAACGCTCGCCGTTGCCGCGGCTGTCGGCGATGGGCCCTCCGGGCCCGGGCGCGGGCGTTTTCTGCAAGAATACGCCTGGGCCATGTAACCGAGAAGCTCGCGTTCAGGTCCAAGATACAGGTTCGTACCAGCTAACCGGCGTGGAGGTCTTGACATGGTCCAGAGATTGAAGATCGTGACAGTCGCCGCCGCCATTGTCCTCGGCGCGGCTTGGATGGGGACAGCCGCCAGCGCGCAGACGGCGACGACGGCCCAGAAACCACCTGCGGCAGCGGGTCAGAAACCAGCCGCGCCCGCCGCGCAGGCGCAGCCGGTCACGCCGACGCCAGGCCCGATGGCGGGAGCCGGCCGCGGGCCGACGGGCCGTGGTGCCGGACCGATGGGGCAGGGCATGGGCCAGGGCATGGGTCCGATGGGGCCGCGCATGGATGCGATGGTCCAGCGACTCAAGGCGAGGGTTCGACAGTTCAAGCAGCGCCGGATGCGCCAGGGCGCCATGCGAATGAACCAGCTCATGCGCCGCGGGGGAGGCCAGGCCTTCGGGCCGATGGGCCGTGGGATGGGCCAAGGGATGATGGGCCATGGCGCCGGGCCGATGGGCCGTGGGATGGGCCAGGGGGTTGGGCCGATGGGCCGTGGGATGGGACCGCGTGGCGGAGGGCCGCTGGCGGGCATCATGGGCCGGCTTGACCTGACGCAGGCGCAGAAGGATCAGATGAAGGCGCTGGGCGAGCAGCACCAGAAGGACGCGGCACCGATCCACGAGAGGCTCCAGGCGGCGCGGCAGAAACTGAGAGAGGCGATGGGCGCGCCGGTGCCTGACGAGGCCGCAGTGCGCGCGGCTGGAGGCGCCCTGTCGGCAGCGCAGATCGATCAGTTCGCGCTGCAGGCGCGGCACCAGGCCCAGATCATGAAGGTGCTGACACCCGAACAACAGCAGCAGGTGATTCAGAGGCGCCAGCAGCAGCGCCGGGGACAGCCCCGGTTGCGGCTATGATGTCTTGCGGACCGGATCCGCGCGGAGGTTCTTGCGATGACCATTAAACCCGTGGTGCTGACCACGTTGCTCGCGGTCGGACTGACGGCGCTCTGCGTGTCAGTCCTGCTGGCGCAAGGGACCGTGCGCCCTGTCACGAAACTGTTCATCTCAGTCGATATGGAGGGGATCACCGGCGTGGTGCAGCCGGCTCAGCTTGGCCCGACCGGCTTCGAGTACCCGCAGGCTCGCGAGTGGGCCACCGGCGAGGTGAACGCCGCCATCACGGCCGCACGGTCGGCTGGCGTGAAGGAGTTCGTCGTCTGTGACTCGCACGGGAACGCCCAGAACCTGCTGATCGACAAGTTGCCCGAGGACGTGCGGATCGTGCGCGGCTTTCCGCGCCCCCTTGAGATGATGCAGGGGATCGATGGGTCGTTCGGTGGGGTCCTCCTGATCGGTTATCACGCCTCCGAGTGGAATGTCGATGCCGTGCGCAGCCATACCATCTCCAGCATGAAACTGCTGGGGATCAAGCTGAACGGGACATTCGTGATGGAGGCCGTGTTCAATGCGGCCATTGCCGGCCACTTCGGCGTGCCCGTGCTCTTTGTCTCGGGCGATCGGATTGCCGTCGCAGAATTACAGAAGACGCTGCCGCAGGTCGAAGGGGTGGTCGTCAAGGAGCCGTTTGGGTTTCACTCGGCCATGACGGTCACGCCGGCCCGGGGTCGCCAGTTGATCGGAGAGGGTGTCACGCGCGCGCTGCTCAAGGCAAGCCAGGCGCGGCCGTACACGCTGAAGACGCCCATCGATCTCGAGGTCGGCTTCAAGTTCACACCTGACGCCGAGCGGGCGGCTTACATTCCCGGTCTGTCGCGCGTCGACGCGCATTTCGTCAGAGGCACATTCGCCGACATGCCGACCATCACGAAACTGATCCAGGTGCTGACCGCTCTCGAGCCGATCCAGTAGACAACCCAGTCGGTGAGCCGAGAGTGAGCGAAGACTGCGCGGACGAGAGAACTCGAACCCCATGCCATCGGCAGACCAGCGTCTGTCTTCACGCCTTCGGCCGGGCGAACCGTCGCGGCCCGCTCAGATTCCAGTATCCCAGCGTTCCGGCCGTCAACGCCGCCAGGCCCCCGACGCCCAACGCCCACCGCGGGCCCACATACTCGCCGATCCATCCGACGATTGGGCCGCCGATCGGCGTCGATCCGAGAAACGCGACCACCCACAGAGCCATCACGCGTCCCCTCATCTCGGGCGCGCTTTCCAGCTGGAGAATGGTGTTCCCGAGCGAGAGGAAGTTGATCGAGAAGACGCCGACCAGGACGAGGGCGGCCACGGCAAACGGCAGGGTGGGTGCGACGGCGGCCGCGAGAATGACGATGCCGAACAGGAATGCCGCTCTGACCAGCATGCCGGGCACGACGCTCTGGCGGCTCGCGGCGTACAGCCCTCCAATCACCGATCCGACGCCCATCGCCGCGGTGAGGGCCGCATACGTCCCCGCGCCGCCGCCCAGCGTGAACTGCGCGAAGAGCGGGAGAACCACCTGGAATTCGTAGGCGAGCGTGCCGATGATCGCCATCATCAGCAGTGCGTTTTGCAGGACCGGTGTGGACCTGACGTACCGGAGCGCGTCCCCGAGCTGGCCGCTGGCGCGCGCGACCAGGGGAGCGGGATGGAGTTGCCCGGCGTTCATCATTCGCAGCGCGATGAGGACGGCGATGTACGATGCCGCATTCACGAAGAAGCAGAACGCGAGCCCCACGTTGGCGATGAGAATCCCGGCCATCGCGGGGCC
This sequence comes from Acidobacteriota bacterium, assembly GCA_026393755.1. NCBI lineage: Bacteria > Pseudomonadati > Acidobacteriota > Acidobacteriota bacterium. The sequence goes on along the minus strand of JAPKZO010000004.1, from coordinate 24,894 downwards.
GGCGACCCGCGCGAGATTCACGAGCACAGAGTTCAGCGACACCGCGTTCTGGATCTGCTCTTTTCCGACCATCTCGAAGACGAAGGTCTGTCGAGTGGGATTGTCCACCGTGTTGACCAGGCCGAGGCAGGCAGCCAGGCCGCCCACCATCCAGAGCCGCACCGACCCGGTCTCCACCAGCACGCCGAGCACCAGCGCCAGCACGCCGGCCGCGAACTGCGTGTAATATAGAATCGTGCGCTTCGGGAATCGGTCGGCGATCACGCCGCCCCACGGGCCGAGGACGAGAATTGGCAGGAACTGCAGCGCCGTCACCAGGCCCAGGGCGGTACCTGACCCGGTAATCTGGAGCACCAGCCAGGACTGGCCGATCATCTGCATCCAGGTGCCGGACAGGGAGACCGCCTGCCCGATGAAGTACAGCCGAAAATTGGAGATGCCGAGCGAGAAGAACGTCCGTCGAAGTGAACCCGCGCCAGTCATCGCGACCATTGTACCTGCGCGCGGCGGTGCCCCGTCTTCTCGCAGGAGCGCCATCACGCGGCGACGTACAACGGTTCTGCGGCGCTCAGGACCTTGTCTCGGATTCGCGGGCTCAGGAACTTCGGGGTCACCATGTCGATGCGTCGACCATTCAGGAGTTCAGAGAACTCTCGCTCGATCGTGACGAAGCGCAGGCCAGGAACATGGCCGGGCAGGAACTCGACGAGGACGTCCACGTCGCTGTCAGCCCCGAAGTCGTCCCTTAGCACAGAACCGAACAGCGCCAGGCGGGCGATGTGGTGCCGCTGGCAGAACGCCGATACCGCCTCCCGATCGATCGACAGGTGTGGACTCATCGTCTGGCCTCTCATGCCTATGATAGCGCAAGCCTAAGCTTGCGAGCCGAAGCTCACGCCGGGGGTCATGGGGACGGTCGGAGAATCGGGGTTTACCCAGCCGAAGCTCACCCGAGGCTGGTTTGAGCTGAGGGTGAGCGAAGGCTGGTGCGGAAGAGAGGATTTGAACCTCCACGACCTTGCGGCCACAAGCTCCTGAGCCCTGGAGATTCGGTGGACCCGTGTGAGCAGAACCGCACGGGGCGGTACTCGATCCGGTCAGAAGCGAACGGAAGAGAATCCGTCGAACGGAAGATCTCGCACGGACTCGCACAAGCCATATTCCAGCCATTCTGATCAAGCCTAGAGGTTCGTCACGAGGCGCCTTGAGGGGGCGCGCGACGCCAAGTGTCACCTCGCGCGACAGGACGTTTCGACGCCTACTCGGCGGGCGGCGCTATCTTCTGCTGGGGCGCCTCCGGTTCTGGCGCTTCACCGTCTGTCTCGACGGGCTCGTGTCCCACCGCCGTACGGGTCTGTGGATCGATGATGAGGCTTGCGTTGCAGTGAGGACAGTCCTGCCGGTAGGTCCCGGCATCCTGGTTCGACGACGCAAGCGAGAGTCCTTGCGTGGACGTGTCCCCGACCGGTGTGGTGTCGATCGTCACCGGGTTCCCGCACGCCGGGCATCGGATGGCCGACTGACCCGCGAAGGAGCCGGCCATGAAGCCGACGCCGACTAGAATGGGGATGTTCCAGAGCCTGAAGGCGGCAAGCCACCCGAGGACATCGCTCATTTCAGGGCTCTCGCCGAACATTCCGCCCACCAGCAGGTAGACGACCCCGGTCCGGGCGAGCTCTACGGCGATGCCGCACACGGCCCCGATCCCACCCTTCACGAACATTGGCAGGCTCCGGTTGGCCACCCAACTGGCCAATGCGGCCGCACCCACCATGCCGATGATGTCGACGAAGACCAGAAAGGCTCCGCCAAGGAACGAATGCATGGGCCCTCCTTCGGACAGCGAGCCCGGGCTCTCGCCATCGAAACGATTCATGCCTCGAAGCGTTCTCCCGGACTTGGTCGACGCAACTGGACGATACCATGAGGGGGCGCCGCTCGCCTTCGGTTCAGGAGATCAACTGAGCGTCGGTTATCGGACGGCCCGGGGGCCGGATGCCCAGAGCATCGGACGGCCCAGACACAGGCACGACCCTGCGGAACGGTATTTCCCAGGCGTTGCGGTGTCAACCGATGAGACGCACGGTTCGACCGGCGGCTCTCGGACGCCTCATCATGGTGAATTGGGCGAGAGTAGGAGACGTCACCGTGACCTGGCGTTCGGTAGGGCGGCGGCCAGAGCATTCGGTGCGGAGGAGCCGTCGACCGTGCTGGCGCACATCGAGACTACGGAGCGGAAGTGGGCGCGGACAAGTCCCGCGATGATTGTCTCGTTCTACGACCAGACCCATCCGAGAGCGTCAGTCGGCAGGATTGCGGGATTCAGGACGCAACCGCCGTCGGGGAAGGACACCTCAAAGAAGAAGGGGAAGTCTGCCAACGGAAGGAAGTCCAGCGGGAAGCGGAAAGGGACGCCAACCAAGCGCCAAACACGTTAGGCCGACGCTTGGCGGTCGATTGTCGCCGTCGCCGTCCATCTCCAGTCCCGCCAAGTCGTCGCCGTCCTGGCAATCCCCCAAGCGGGAACAGGGGGTCGAGCGTCCGAACAGGGACTCGGTCATTTGGAGCAACCCGTGCTGCAACAACCCGTGCTGCAACTGTCGAGGGCGTTGGCGGGGTGATGTATGCTCGCGCGCAAGGGGTTCCCGACCCTGATAGCGAGACGGGAAGAGGGAGGCAGGAATGCAGTCTTTCCAGTTCGCTCCCCGCGAAGGTAGTCTGCTGAAGGTGTTGCTCGGCGTCTGCTTGCTGCCCGTCTTCGCCGTCGCCTCCTTGGCGCATTCGCAACATGCGTACGCGTCGCTTCTCTTCTTTTTGGTCGGTCTGATGGGCACCTGGCGAGAGTACATGCGCTGGCGCAGGACGCATCCCTGGCAACGCCCGTGAGAACCACAGCCGTCTAATACGCCACTTGGCGTCCCCACAGGGACGGAAGCGGTTTGGTAGACCAAACCGCTCTCAGGACTCCCCAAACCCGCTATACCAGCCCATTCGACAGCACCGAACGAAACCACGCTGGCTACACGCTGAAAGGGATGTGGAGATTCGTACCTGAATGGGTCACTGACGAAGCGACCTACGACAGCGGCTTGATTGTCCTGCCGCACTTGCCCAAGAGACGAGAACGACGACGCCAACAACAGCGGCATGACTATCGTGCCGCGCTCTCCACAGAAGGGACACCAGCATGCCAATAGAACAACAGACGCGAGACCGCCTTGTCGGATTCCGCGTGACGCGACATGAACACACCTTGCTGCGCCAAGTGGCAGCAGCCGATGAACGCAGCGTGACGGGACTACTCCGCAAGATGCTAGCCGAGTCCGTCGCGGGGTTTGGTGCTACCAAACAACAACGAACCGCGGAACAGAAGGAGACAAGCCGATGAACAAGCCCACCGTCGTAGAGATTCCCACTAACGCGACTGATCAGGTCGTCCGCCTAACGCTTGAACAAGTTCTGAAACACATCAAGGACGCCCACGGACCCCGCAAGGAAGCCGTCCGTGTCACGATCGAACAGCGCAGGTGAAAGTGAGCCGATACTCAGGCGCGCAACGCGCCGTGCGCGCGGCGCGTCTGCACCAACCGCACAATCGCCGTCACGATCGCCGCCGCCGCAAGAACGGCAATCGCGGAGAACACCGCCTTTTGCATCACAGAGAGATCATCGATGAGCACCTCCGTGAGAGCAATGCCCAACATAAGCGGCAGCAACACCAGTCCGATCCACAACGCGCCAGGATCACGCTCCGTGAAGAATCGCTTTCCCACCATCACGCAGCACGGTACGAGCACTGCCCACGCGGCGTAACGCACCCAACCGACACTCAACACGGACACTGCCATCGCCACCATCATCGTTCCTCCGACCGCGCCCTGCTTGCCACCTCGTCGCCAGTTGGTGCACGCGATTCCGACCTGAACGAGACCACACACGAGGATCCCCCAGCAGACAGTTGTGTCGATGGTCATTGTTCGCCTCCGCGTCCCGCCGCCGATTCTACCTCAGCATCGCTTGCCGACCCAGCGGCGCCTCGCCTGCCGTGTCACGGAGAGTGAGTCGTTGTGCATCTCCGCCGTGAGCGGAGCACCGAAGGCACTGGCGCGCAAACACCCGTATTTCGGATGCTGCCTTTACAAAAACCCTTACAAAGTATCTTCACACGAACGACGACCCCGCGAGCGGGTCGCCGTAAATGCCTACGCAAGCGGGAAGAGGTCCGCCTTCGCCGCTACGCGGCTTCGGCGACGCAGGCGCGTGAGGCTTGGAGGTCCGCCTTCGCCCTTCGGGCTACGGCGGACAGCCTTCATCTGGCTTGCCAGCCGAAGCTCGCGCCGGGTCGAAGATGCAAGCGAGCGAAGGCTGGTGCGGAAGAGAGGATTTGAACCTCCACCCCCTTGCGAGGACAAGCTCCTGAGGCTTGCGCGTCTGCCAGTTCCGCCACTTCCGCACTTGAAGAGCTCGGCAGGAACAAAAAGTATATCAGCCGCAGCGCGGACGGGCAACCAGGAGGCAACACCGCGAGACAGCCGCGAGGCAACCCGCCCGCTTGCGCCCATCCCCAACACGCGGCTCCCGGGGACGCCGCCGCCCACGCGGAATCCCTCGCGAGTGCGCCGAGTCTGCCGCTACAATACCCCCGTACACCATGAGCTCCCTCCAGGACGTCTTCGCCTCAATCAACCGGCTGCTGGAGGCCGGTGTGATCGAAGCCTACGCCGTGGGTGGCGCAACGGCCGTGCTGTTCTACGCGGAGCCGGCGCGGACCTACGACGTTGACGTATTCGTGATTGTTCGAGGGGCAGGCCAACATGAACTGGCCCCGCTCGCCGGGATCTATGATTGGGCACGCGCCCAGGGATACAGGACAGAGGCCGAACACGTCCTCATCGACGGCGTACCGGTCCAGTTCTTGCCGGCGTACACTGCGTTGGTCGAGGAGTCAATACGCGAAGCGCGCCCCCTGACCTACGGCAGCGAGCCGGTTCGTGTCGTTGGTCCGGAACACTTGGTGGCGTTGGCACTGCAGGCCGGCGGCGCCAGGCGCCGCGAACGCGCGTATCAGTTGCTGGAATCAGGGGACGTCGATCGCGCGCGCCTGCTCGAACTCCTCACGCGTCACGGGCTTCCAACGGAGATCCTCGATGGCGCATGATCCCGATAACTCGGTGCAGAACGCTGTGGCTCAGCGTCTGTTCGCCGCAAAGGCCGAGTGGCATCTGGCGCAGGCGCGCCTGCCGATCAAGGAGAAAGTGCGAATCCTGCTCGAACTGCAGCAGCAGGATCTTCCTCTTATCGCGCGACAGCGGCCCCTACGCTCGTGGGAACGGCCCTGGCCGATCACGCCATAGACATCATTGACTGCCGTCGGCGGCAGGCGCCTCACGCGGTGCGCTTGAGGATGACCAGCGAAATGTCGTCGTACGGCCGCGCGTTGTTGATGAACGTGCTGACCGATGAGAGCAGCCGCGCGCCGGCATCAGCCGAAGTGAGCGCCGCAAGCCCAGGCATCAGCGCCCGCAGACGCTCGTCCCCGTAGAACTCGCCGCTGGCATTCATCGCGTCGGTCAACCCGTCCGAATACACGACGAGCATCTCGCCCGGCTGCAACTCAACCCGCTGTTCCTCGAACGTCGCCCTCGGCATCAGCCCCATCGCGATGTTGCCGCGAGGCAGGTCGTGGAATCCCGCGGTGGACAAGACGATGGGCGGCATGTGCCCGGCGTTGACCAGCGTGACATGGCCGCTGTTGGCGTGCACATCGAGATACACCAGCGTCACGAACCGGTTGGGCAGGCCGTCCCGGCAGAGAATCGTGTTGACCCGTGACGCCAGGTCTTCGAGCGAACTCGCCTCGGTCGCCAGCGCGCGCAACGTGGACTGCACCTTGGCCATCAGCAGCGCGGCCGGCAGCGCCTTGCCGGCGACGTCGGCCAGGGCCATCGCATGCCGTCCCGGCTCGACCTCGAGGTGATCGACCAGGTCGCCGCCGACATCGTTGGCGGGCATGGTGTAGAGCCACACGTCCCAGCCCGGCACGGTCGGATTGCCTTCCGGCATCAGCGCCCGCTGGACCGCACGCCCCGCGGCCAGTTCGTGCCGGGCCACCAGCTTGTCTTTGAGCTCCAGCATGAGCAGCAGGAGCAGCAGGACCCCGCTCAGCAGCGGAACGTCGACGCCGCCTCCCGTGCGGCCGTCGTCGGTTGAAAACGTCATGCGGCCCGACACGAGAAAGACGAGCGCAACAATGAGCATCACACGCCGCGCCGGCGACAGCTTGAGGAACAACGACTTCAACAGCCACCAGAGCCGGACGAAGAACCGCTTGAACCGCGACAGCTCCTGCAGGCGCAGGCGGTATTCATCAGACAGATAGAACGACTCCAGATCCTCGAACGTGCGGCGGATCGTCGCCCAGAATCCTCCGCTCCGGACGTCGTCTCCAAAGCCCCGGAAATCATCCTTCAACTGATCCCAGAGCCTGGGGTCGTCCGGCGTGCCTGGTGCGTGAGTCTGCATGAATGCTCTCGTTGGTTCCCGTGACGGCGGGCTTTCGTGCCGCCGCCATTATAGTTCCCGGCCTGCATTCCATATTGACGGACACCGACGCCCGCAAGTTCACCGCCCCGGCATCTTCCCGCCGGACCGGACACTCGGCCGTCCGGTGCGCCGCCGGCCGGGAAGCCGCTCGAGCAAGTGCTATACTCGCAACTTTGGGGGAAGGAGGCCATCGGTGGCAATTCGTCGCGGCGTCGGCCTGGTTCTGACCATCCTGATCTTGGGCATCACCATCTCGGTGGGTGGCATGCTGGTGCTGATGATGCTGGTCGGCCGCGAGCCGGCCGTCGCCAGCAATTCGGTGCTCACGCTGCGCGTCGAGGGCGACCTCGACGAAATTGCTCCCGACAACCTGTTCGGGAATTTCGTCTCAGCCAGGCGCCCGACGGTGCGAGGCCTGGTGGACAATCTCCGCAAGGCCAAGGTCGACAACCGGATATCGAGCGTCATCATCAGACCGGGAAATCTGACGTCAGCCTACTGGGCCAAGCTGCAGGAAGTGCGCGACGCGATCCTGGACTTCAGGAAGTCCGGCAAGCAGGCCATAGGGTTTCTCGAGTACGGCGGGACGCGCGAGTACTACGTGGCGACGGGATGCGATCGCATCTTCCTCTCGCCGCCCAGCCCGCTCGATCTAAGCGGCCTCGCCAGCTATGCGCTGTTCCTGCGCGGGACGCTCGACAAGGTCGGCGCCACCGCCGACTACGAGCACATCGGTGACTACAAGACGGCGCCCAATCAACTCACGCAGAAGACGTTTACGCCGGCGCACCGCGAGATGGAAGAGTCGCTCAACAACGACTTCTTCGATCAGCTCGTGCAAGCCGTGGCCGAGAGCCGGCACAAGAGCGTCGAGGTCGTCAAGGCGCTCATCGACGAGGGGCCGTACCTGCCGGAGAATGCCCTCCACGCCGGCCTGGTCGACGTGGTGGCCTACGAGGACCAGATCGAGGAGAAGGCGACACTGGCAAAGACGAAGACCGTCTCGCGCCTCGAAGCCGACGCCTACAGCAAGGTGAGCCTGGAATCGGTCGGCCTGGGCAAGGGCCCCCGCATCGCGGTCATCTATGCGATTGGCCTCATCAATTCAGGCCGCAGCGGCTACGACCCGATGAACGGGCCGGTGGTCGGCTCCGACACGATCGTCGAATTCATCCGCAAGGCGCGCAAGGACAGTTCGATTCGCGCGATTGTGCTGCGGATCGACAGCCCCGGCGGCTCGTCGATCGCATCAGACGTCATCTGGCGGGAGCTGATGCTGGCTGGCACGGGAACCCGTCCCCTCCCGGTCGTCGCGTCGATGTCTGATCTCGCGGCGTCAGGCGGCTACTACATCGCCATGGCAGCGCCGGTCATCGTTGCGCAGCCAGGAACGCTCACCGGTTCGATCGGCATCTACGGCGGCAAGATCGTGACCGGCGGCACGTACGAAAAGCTAGGGATGAATATCGAGGCCATCAGCCGCGGCAAGAACGCCGAGATGAACTCGCCGGTCCGCCCGTTCAATGAATCGGAACGCCAGAAACTGAAGGAAGAGCTTCAGGCGTTCTACGACCAGTTCGTGGAGAAGGTCGCCCAGTCGCGCAAGATGAAGCCCGAAGCGGTGGACGCGATCGCACAGGGGCGGGTCTGGACCGGCCGGCAGGCGAAGCTCCTCGGTCTGGTGGATGCGCTCGGCGGACTCGACCGCGCGATTGCCCTGGCCAAGGACCGCGCGAAGATCCCGCCGTCTCAGCAGGTCGAACTGGTCACCTATCCGCCGCGCCGAAGCCTCTTCGATGTATTGAGCGAGTCGTTCGGCGGGGGAGCCGACGAGCGCGCGGAAGTGGCCGCGCTGCTGGGGTTCGCCGATCGGAGGGCGATCGGGGCATTGACGGCCCCTCTTCGCCTGTTCCGCCGCGGCGAGCCGCTTGCCCTGATGCCCATGGGGTACATGCAGTAGGACGAAAATGGGACCTGGCCTCTTTTTCGTCTTACCGTCCGGAGAGAAAATCCTCGATCCCGAGCCTGACCGCCAGCGCGGTCTTTGCGCGGAACGCCGGATCCAGCATCAGACTCTCGTCGGCCGGATTCGACATGAAGGCCTGCTCGACCAACATCGACGGCATCCAGGTGATCAGGCGGATGGGCGTGTAGTTGAACGCCCCCACATTGCCGAAGTCCCCGAGGCCGGTTTCCCCCAGCAGCCGATGGTGGATCGCGGTCGAGAGATCCCGGCAGAACGCGTACTTGAAATACGTGCTCGTGCCGCTGATGCGCAGGTAGCCGCTTGAGGTGTCGGCGGAATTGGCGTGCATGCTGATGAAGAGATGCGCGTCAGACTCGGTGGCACGGCGCGCCCGTTCGGCGAGATTCGGATTCTCGTCGCCGGGCCGGACGACGACCACGCGGGCGCCGACCCGCTCGAGCTCGGCCTTGAGCGCCTCGACCGTCAAGCGGTTGATGTCCTTCTCGAGCGAGCCCGTCTGGCCGCGCGCGCCCACATTGGATGGGCCGCCGTGCCCGGGCTCGAGCGCAATCGTCAAGCCGTGCAGCGGTGACAACGCCGTTGCAGAGAGCGTCGGCGGCCTGCGAATGGTGAGACGCAGGGCGCCCCGCGTCTGCTCGACCTTATAGCCCCACAAGCGGCCGTCGTTGAGCGTGATGCGCACGCGAAGATGTCCGGCGGCGGGCTGCTCGACCACCGCATCCCGGACGAGCGACGCCGTGGCGCGCTGCGTGATCCAGGTCGCCGCGTTGTGCGCACCATAGAAATCTACGTCGATCGCTGCCCGTCCGTCGGGGCCTTCCGTCGACCGCACGGCGTACGGTACCGGCGAGGTGTAGGGAATGACCACCGTGTCGCCGGCTGCGTCACCCGACACGCTGAGCGACGTAAAGAACAGGTAGGGCATCTGCGCGGCTGCCGGCGCCGGAACCACCGAGCGCGTGGCGACCCAGCCCTCCGTATCGGACGCCAGCCGCACGCGGTAGGCATCACCGCGCTGCCCGGTGATGCGCAGCACGGTGCCGCCGCTCAGTTCAGCCAGGTTCGGCCCTCCGAGGCGCACTTCGTGCACACCCCACGTGAGGTCGGCACCCTCTGTCCCAACAACGACCAGTCGCACACGATCCGGATTCCATACGCCGACCGTGCCGACTGATGCGGCGTCGAGGCTGCGCCTGCCGTTGACCTTCGTGCCGGCCGCCGCCTTCACGCGCACCTGCACGGGCGCCGCAGACGTGTCCTCCCGTTCCGTAAACGCGGCGTAGCCGACGTACGTGCCGGTCGGTCGGCCGGTGGCCGGATCGGTCGCCTCCGCCAATCGCAGCCACGGGCCCTTCGGCAGGCGCGCGTCCACCACCATGCCGGGGGTGGCGCGCAGCGACAGCTCAATCGGCTCGCCGGGCATCACCCGGAGCGCTGCCTGCGGCTGAATGCTCTTCGCGTCGATGAACAATTGGTCGGTCGGCGGCACCTCAGGCTGTGGAGGTGCCGCGCGCTCGACTTCGATCTCGCGGACCGCGGCCGCGCCGCCCGGAAGACGCGCCTCGATGCGGATCGTGTTCCTGCCCATCACGAGGGGCACGCGATCGCGGACGAAGATGCCAGTCGGAAACACGGCAGCGTCCACGCCCGCCACCTGCACGACGGCGTCGCGAGACGTGCGTCCGATGACGTTGACGAACTCGCGTGTGGTCGACGAGTGAGCCTCCTTGGGGCCCATCACGGTCAACTCGACCGAGGCGGACCCGGCCTGTTGCGCCGGGCGCTCGGCACGGAGTGCTCCTGCCGTCATCACCAGCGTGGCGCACACGGCCATCACCGCCCGTCTCGCATTCGTGGACTGCCTCATCACATCCACCTCCAGGAACACGAAAGGGGTCGGACCTAATTTCTCACGAGCACGTGCATGTAGAAATTAGGTCCGACCCCTTTCTCTTCGCGGCGATCCGAACGCCCGCGTTAGCCGCCCGTCGACCGATCGAGGGCCTCGCGGTTCATCTGGATCTTCATCTTCTGGCGCGCCTTCATCATGTAGGCGCCGAAGAACTGATTGCGCCGCTGGCTGAGCAGATCCTGTCTGATCGATTCCCGCCCGCCTGCCGCTTCGCCGGGGGCCACGTCTTTCCGCTCGACCACCTTCAGAATCGTGGTGCCATCCAGCGTCATAATCGGGTCGCTGACTGATCCGACAGCCTGCGCGAACGCAGCTTTCTCCACTGTCGCATTGACGCCCACATCCGGCAGTGCCGTGCCGCGCGCGACGAGATCGCTCGTCTTGGCCTCGACCCCCGCCTTCTTGGCGGCTGCCACGAAATCGGCCGCCGTCTTGAGGGTTGCCGCCAGCGTGGCGGCCTTTTCCGACGCCAGCCTGCCCGCCTTCTCCTTGATCACGTCGTCGCGAACCTTGTCCTTCACGATGTCGAGCGTGGGGATCTTCGGATCCTCGCGGCCCGAGACTGCGGCAAACGCGTAGCCGCGGCCCACTCGCAACGGGCCGCTGACTTCATCGGGGCCCAACTGGAAGATCTCCGCCGAGACCTGCGGCGAACCGCCGAGTCTGAGCAGCGGCTCTTCGCGCGTAAAGAACCCGGTCTCCTCGACCTTCCATCCGTGCGCGGCGGCGACCTTGTCGAGATCGGGCGGCGTCTTCAGTTCCTTCGCCACTTGATCGGCCAACGTGTCGGCGGCCTTTTGCGCCTTCTCCATCGCCAACTGCTCGGTGATCTGCGCGCGCACCTGATCAAGCGTCTGCGTGGTGGCCGGTTTCCGGTCGACGACCTTGATGATGTGGAACCCGAAGCTGGTCTTGACCAGGTCGCTCATCGTGCCGGGCGCGAGTGCGAAGGCGACCTCGTCGAACTCAGGCACCATCCGGCCTCGTGCGAAGTAATCGAGGTCGCCGCCCTGTTTGGCGGTCGGCTCGTCCTCAGAGTACTTCTTCGCCAGGTCCGCGAAGTTGGCGTTCGGCTTCTTCGCCTCGGCCAGCACCTTCTCCGCCGCGGCCCGCACGGCCTTTTCGTCCTTGCCTTCGGTCTTGAAGAGGATGTGGCTCGCGCGCACCTGCTCCGGCGTCGAATACGTCTCGATGTTGTTGTTGTAGAACCGCTCCACCTCGCGCGAGGGCACGATGACAGCCTTACGCTGGGCATCCAGATCGATCAGCACGTACTTCACCTTCCGACGCTCGCCGATGCGGTACTTCTCCTTGTTCTTCTCGAACGCGGCCGCGATTTCGGCGTCGGTCGCCGTCGCCTGGGCGCGGAACGCATCGGCGGAGACGTGCACCAGCTGCACCTTGACCTTCTCGTTGCGGCGCCGATACTCCGCGTCGGCTTCGGCGTCGGTCACGGTCACCCAGTCGGTGACGACGGCCTGCAGCTTCTCGACGAGCAGCTGACGCTTGAGGCTCGCCGCGAACTCGGGCGGGGAGAGGGGCGAACGCGAGTTCCTGAGCGCCGCCTCGAACGCCTGTTCTCCGACGAACCTGCCGTTCTGCTGGAACTCCGGCATCGACACGACGCGCTGGCCCACTTCCTCATCGGTCACGGTGATGCCGAGGCGTCCGGCTTCGGCCACCATGGCGCGCTCGTTGATCAACTGTTGCAGCACCTGCTGTTCGAATCCGAGCTGCTTCAGCAACTGTTCATTGATGCCGGCGCCATACGCCTGGCGGTACGCGGCCACCTGGTTCTGGTACGCCCGGCGGAATTCCGCGGCGCTGATGCTGTGGCCATCGACCTGCGCCACCTCGCTGTTGGGAGACGTGCCGCCCTGGTCGCCCAGAAAACTGGGGACATAGAACACCACGAACGTCAGACACACCAGCGCCAGGCTCCATTTGAGCCAGCCCTTATGGCGTCGCATCCGATCAAGCATCGTCATAGTACGTACCCACTCCAATAACCAGATCTTCTAAGTGTATCGTTCAAGTTGAAGGGTCTGCAAGCACTTACCCAAACCCGCTTGCAACGGCCCGGCACCACGTGTATCCAGTCGGTTGGATCTGAACGTGAAGCGGACTGGCACTGTGCTATATTTGCTGAGGATTAAGGAACTTAGCGGGCCGGCCCGCTTCATCGCTTGGCGGTCCTTCGAGGGTCACCGGTGAAGACCGTGAGAAAAGCGGGCGCCCCGGCGTCCGATCCGTCGAGTCGGCTGTGGGGGGCGCAGCGCGATCTGCGTGTCCGCCTGCAACGGCGCGAGACGCTGACCGAGGTGGTGCGCGCCTCACAGGGCGAAACTCGGCCCGCGATGGTGGCGCAAGCGCTTGTCGATCGGGTCAGCCGCTGGATGCCCGTGCCGGTCTGGGGGGTGGTGTTCAACGAGGGACCCGGGTCGACGCCCGTCGTGCTGGCCTGGACCGATGCCGACGACGGTGCGCAGGCGGCGTTCCGGACGGTGGGCGCGTGGATCACCCACCACGGCAAGGAGTTCCTCACTCGCGATCTGGCTTCCGATCCGCGTCTGAATCAGCCGATGGCGGCCACCGTCGTGGGGTTTCCGCTGATGGTGCGAGGCGGAACCGCTGGCGCCCTGGTGGGCCTCGATCGGACGACCAGCCGGCTGCTTCCACGATTCGGGGCTGGGGTCCTGCCGCTGCTGCAGCAGGTCCTCGAGCCGGTTGCGGTCGCCATCGACCAGGCGCAGCGGATTCAGCGGGTCGAAGCGCTGTCGGTGACCGACGACCTGACGGGGTTGTACAACTCGCGGTACCTCAAGGAGGCCTTGAACCGCGAGACGAAGCGGGCGGTTCGCTACGGGCGCGCCCTGTCGGTGCTGTTCATCGATCTGGACGGCTTCAAGTCGGTGAACGACCGGCACGGTCATCTGCTCGGGAGCCAGGCGCTGATCGAGGCGGCCCTGGTGATCCGCGGGTGCGCGCGCGAGAGCGATGTGGTCGCTCGCTATGGCGGTGACGAATTCGTCGTGGTGCTGCCCGAGACCGCGAGTCCGGGCGCCATGGTGGTCGCCCGGCGCGTGGGCGAACGTCTGGCCTTGCACCCGTTTCTGGCGGCGTCCCAGCTGAATCTGCGGCTGACGGCGTCGGTTGGCGTGTCGACACTACCGGGCGACGCGACGTCGCCCGAAGAACTGCTCCACGGCGCGGATCTTGCTATGTACCGCGTCAAGGAAGACGGCAAGAACGGTATCGGCCTGGCCTCGGACAATCAGTCGGGCCGCAAGGAGTAAGGGCGTTGGCGTTTCGTTCCCTCTTGTCATTGTTCTCGAGCGACCTGGCGATCGACCTGGGCACCGCCAATACGTGCGTCTACGCCCGCGGCCGCGGGATCGTATTGAACGAGCCCTCGATTGTGGCCATCAACAAGGTCACCGGCAAGGTTGAAGCGGTCGGCCGCGAGGCCAAGGAAATGCTGGGCCGCACGCCCGGCAACATCGTGGCGATCAAGCCGATGAAGGACGGCGTAATCGCCGACTTCGAAGTGACCGAGAAGATGCTGACCTACTTCATCAAGAAGGCGCACAACGGCGCCATGTGGGTTAGGCCCCGGATTGTCATCGGCGTGCCGTCCGAGATCACGCAGGTGGAGAAACGCGCCGTCAAGGACAGCGCCTACCGCGCGAAGGCCAGCGAAGTGCACCTGATCGAGGAAGCGATGGCGGCGGCCATCGGCGCGGGCATGCCCATCACCGAACCGACCGGCAACATGATCGTCGATGTCGGCGGCGGCACCACTGACATCGCCGTCATCTCGCTGGCGGGCATCGTCTACAGTAAGGCTGTGCGCGTGGCCGGCAACGAGATGGACGAGGCCATCATTCAGTTCATCAAGCGGAACTATAACCTGCTCATCGGGGAGCGGACGGCCGAGCAGATCAAGATCGAGATCGGATCGGCCTTCCCCCTTGACGAGCGTTTGACGATGGAGATCAAGGGCCGGCACCTGATCGAGGGCGTGCCGAAGACCATCACCATCAGCGACGAAGAGGTGCGCGAGGCGCTGGCCGAGACGGTCAATGTGATCATCGACGCCGTGCGCGTGGCGCTGGAGCGGACTCCGCCCGAACTCTCGGCCGACATCGTCGATCGTGGTGTCGTGCTGACCGGGGGCGGAGCCATGCTCAAGAACCTCGACAAGCGTCTTCGTGAGGAGACGGGGCTGCCGGTGGCGATGGCAGAGGATCCGCTGGCGTCGGTCGTGCTGGGCGCCGGCAAGATGCTCTCGGACTTCAACCTGCTGCGCAAGATTTCCATCGACTGACACGACGATTGGCCCGAGGCGCCCGGAGCCAGCGTGGTTCGGGCGCTGTCGGTACCGCGGGCGGCGACCAGATGGCCCTTCCCGACACCCGCCACCGCGTCCGCTACCTGTTTGTAGCGGTCATGGTGGGTCACATCCTGCTCATCTCGACGCAGGTCAGTTCGCGCCCCGGTGTGTCGCTGCTGCAGGCGGTGCTGACGTCCGGGCTGACAGAAGCGCAGCGCGCCCTCTGGGCCGTCGTCGGCGCCGGGCACGGCGTCTGGAACAATTACGTGGCGCTGCGGGGTGCCCGGGAGGAGAACCAGCGGCTCAACCGTGAGGCCGCCGACCTGCGCGTGCAACTGCAGCAGGAACGCGTCGCGTCGGAAGCGGTGGAGCGCCTGCGGGCGCTGCTGGATCTGCGTGCGCGCGTCGCGTGGACGACGACCGGGGCCGATGTGATCGGCGGAAGCGTGTCGCCAGAGTTTCGGTCGATCGTCATCGACCGGGGCCGCGCCGCCGGGATCCTCCCCGGCATGGCGGTGTTGACACCGGCGGGGCTGGTCGGACGCGTCGTCTGGTCCAGCACGCACGCGGCGACGGTCCAGTTCATCGTGGACAAGAGTGCGGCGGCAGCCGTGATCGTGGAACCGTCGCGGGCGCAGGGCGTCGTGCTCGGAAACGGCGACGGCACGCTGCGGCTCGATTATCTGGCCGCGTCGGCCACCGTACAGCCGGGCGATCGGGTCGTGACGGCCGGTGTCGACGGTATCTATCAGAAGGGGATCGTCGTCGGATACGTCCAGAGAGTCAGCCCGGTGGTGATTGTGCAGCCGGCGGTGGATTTCACGCGCCTCGAATCCGTGCTGATCGTGGTCTCCCCGGCGCCCCAACCCGCGCCAGAGCGTCCACCGGCAGACCCGCAGGATAAGCGATGAAGGCGGTACGGACCATCGTGGCCGTGGCGCTCGCCCTGATTCTGCAGAGCCTGCTGGCCCGAATGGCCGGATCGACCCGGCTGCCGATCGATCTCGTGCTCGTCGTCGTGGTCACAATCGCCATGTTGTATGGCCGGGTGGCGGGTTTGCTCGGCGGCACGCTGGCCGGGCTGGCGCAGGACGCGCTGGTTGGCGGCGTGATGGGGGTTGGCGGAATGGCATCGAGCCTGGCGGGATTCCTGGCCGGTTACATCGGAACGCAGTTCATTGTGACCCAGACGATCCCGCGCTTCCTGCTCTTCGTTGGTGCGACCGCCGTGCATGGCGCCGTGTTCATGGGGCTCTACCAATTGCTTGGCCTGCGCGGGTTCGATCGGCCATTCCTCGACTTGACGGTGCGGGCCCTGGCCAACGCCGCCGCGGGCATTGTGCTTTTCGGTCTGGTGGAGACCCTGCCGGGCCTGCCCGAACGCTGGCGGATTCGACGGGAGCATCAACGGAAGGTGCGGTTTCACTGACCTATGCTGACTGGAACGGCCGACGGCCGGCGTCGAACGGCGGTGCGCCTCACCGTGTTCTCGGTGGTGGTCAGCGTGTGCTTCGCCGCGCTGGGCATCAGCTTCTGGTACATCCAGGTGCTGCACAACCAGATGTACCGCGAGATGGCCGAAGCCAATACGGAGCGGCGCCTGCCGCTGCGCGCCCCGCGCGGGATCCTGTTCGATCGGAAGCTGCGCGTGCTGGTCGAGAACCGCGACGCGTACGTGATCTCGATTCTCCGCGAGCACAGCGGGAATCTCGACCGGACGATGCGGCTGCTGGCCGATGCCACCGGAGTGCCCGAGTCGCAGGTGCGCGAGACGGTCGCGCGGCACATGAGCACGCCGCGCTATCAGCCCATTGTCGTGATCGAAGATGCCTCGCTCGCTCAGGTGTCGGCCGTGCTGGCGCGGCGGCTGGACTTCGAGTTGCCAGGAGTGTTCGTCCAGCGTGTGCCGACCAGGCGGTACCCGTCGGGAGGGTTGGGCGCCCACCTGCTGGGGTACGTGAGCGAGATCAGCGAAGCGCAAATGGCGTCGGATAGACTGCAGAGCGGCTCGATGGTGGGGCAGTCCGGTATCGAGAAGGCCTACAACAAGCTGCTGATGGGAACCGATGGCGAGCGGCGGGTGATGGTGAATAACGTGGGGCGCGAGATCACGGCGCTGGCCGAATTGCCTGCCACTGAGGGACACCGGATCCAGCTGACCATCGACTACGATCTGCAGCAGGCGGCAGAGGACGCCTTCCGCGTGTCCGGGTACTCGGGCGCGGCGGTGGTGCTTGATCCGCGGAACGGGGAGATTCTGGCCCTGACCAGCGTGCCGTCCTACGATCCGAACCTCTTTGCGGCCGGGATCGATCCAGCCACGTGGAAGCGGCTCAGCACCGATCAGCTCCGGCCGCTGCAGAATCGCGCTATTCAGGGACGCTACTCGCCGGGGTCGACCTTCAAGGTGGTCGTGGCGACGGCGGCGCTCGAGGAAGGCATCATCACGCCGGATTTCAAGGTGACGTGCCTCGGCGGTGCGACGTTCTTCAACCGGTTCTTCCAGTGCAACTCGAAGGGCGGGCACGGCACACTCGATCTGCGCCACGCCATCGAGCGGTCGTGCAACGTCTACTTCTACACTATCGGCAACATGGTGGGCATCGACAAGATTCACAAGTGGGCGGAGATTCTGGGCCTGTCCGGCAAGACGGGGATCGACCTGCCGAACGAAGCCGAGAGCCTCGTTCCGTCGAGCGCATGGAAGAAGGCGAACACCGGCCAGCGCTGGTATTCCGGGGAGACGATTTCGGTGGCCATCGGACAGGGCCAGGTGTCGGTGACGCCGCTAGCCCTGGCCTTGACGTACGCCACGGTGGCGAACGGCGGCGCCAGATTCACGCCGCGGCTGGTGCGCGCCGTCAATGACGGCTCCGGATGGAAGACGCCAGCCGACGTGAACGCCGGCGTCATCCCGAGATTGAAGCCGGAGACCGTAGCGGTGCTGCACGACGCGTTGTCACTGGTGGTCAACGGGGCCGGGACGGGGGGAGGCGCGCGCCTGATTGGCTACGAGGTGGCCGGCAAGACTGGCACCGCGCAGGTGATTTCGCTGCAGGGCGCCAAACAGGCCGCAGGCCGCACCGACGTGGATCTGCGCGACCACGGATGGTTCGCGTTCTTCGCGCCCAAAGACAACCCTGAGGTGGCGGGCGTCGTCTTTGCCGAGCACGCGCTGCACGGGGCGAACGCGGCCCCCCTGGTGCGGCACATCATCGAAACGTACTTCGCGAGCAAGGAGGGGCGGCCGCTGCCGGTGCTGGCTCCCCCGCCACCACCCGCGGTCAAGGCTGCGGCAGCCCCTGCCGCCGGGCAGGACCGCCCGCACTAGACTAGAGGAAGGCCGTCGGCGAGCGATGTTCAATCGGCGTCTCTACCGGTATCTGGACTGGCCGCTCGTGGCGGCCGTGTACGCGCTTTGCGTGATCGGCGTGCTGATGATCTACAGCACGACCGGCGACGCGACGCGCGCCGCCACGGCGCGCCTGTTTCTCGTCCAGATCTACGCCATCCTGATCGGGACGGCCGCCTTTGTCATCTGCCTGAGCGTCGATTATCGGTCACTGGCCGATCGCGCGCATGTCCTCTACATGCTCGCGCTGGGAACGCTGCTGTACGTGCTCGTGTTTGGTGTCGCGCGCGGCGGCGGCCGCCGCTGGATTGTGCTTCCGCTGTTCAATCTCCAGCCGTCCGAGTTCGTGAAGCTGGCGCTGGCGCTTCTGCTGGCCCGGCTGTTCGCGTCCAACGTGCAGAAGAACCCGACCACCGCCAATCTGGTGATCGGAGGACTGCTGACGGGCGTGCCGCTGCTGCTCATCATGATTCAGCCGGATCTCGGCACGGCGCTGACTCTGGTGCCCGTGCTGATCGGGATCGCGTACGTCGGCGGCATGAGGCTGCGTGTGGCAGGCGTCCTGCTGGCCCTGACCATTGTCGCCGCGCCCGCCGTCTGGACCTACGCGCTCAAGGACTATCAAAAGGCGCGGGTGGTGACGTTTCTCGACCCGTGGCGCGATCCCCGCGGGAAGGGCTATCAGCAGATCCAGGCGCAGATTACGGTTGGCGCCGGAGGATTGTGGGGCCAGGGCTTCCGGAAAGGCACGCAGGGACAGCTCAACTTCTTGCCCGTCGCTCACAACGACTTCATCTTCTCGGTGCTGGCGGAGGAACACGGTTTTGTCGGCGTGCTGTCGGTCCTCGGCCTGTACCTGTTCATCGTCGTGCGTTCGCTCGACACGGCCAGGCACGCCAAGGATCGCCTGGGCACCTATCTGGTGGTCGGTGTGCTGTCGAGTTTCACATTCCAGGTGCTCTACAACATTTCGATGTCGGCTGGATTGGCGATCGTCAAGGGAATCCCGCTGCCGCTCATGAGCTACGGCGGCTCGTCCATGATCGCGACGCTCGCCGGCTTCGGACTCGTCCTCAATGTGAGGATGCGGAGGTTTACCAACTAGTGAACAAAGAAATGATTATCACCTCGAACGGCCATCAGACGCTGGTGGCGATCCTCGAGGACGACCAGGTCATGGAAGTGTCGGTCGAGCGCGAACGCCAGCGCGGTGTGGTCGGCAACATCTACAAGGGCCGCGTCTCGAAGGTGCTGCCCGGGATGCAGTCGGCATTCGTGGACATCGGTCTCGAACGCGACGGCTTCCTGTACGTGTCGGACGTGGTCGACACCATGGAGGCGTTCGAGCGCCTCGGCGTCGACGACGAAGACGCCGACGAGGGAGGCGCACGCGTCGAAGGCGTTGGCGACCCGGGAAAGGGCCGCGAGCGCGGTGAGACGCCGAAGATCGAGACCCTGCTCAAGCAAGGGCAGGAGATTCTGGTGCAGATCGTCAAGGAGCCGCTGGGGACCAAGGGGGCGCGGCTCACCTCGCATGCGACGATGGCCGGACGGTTCCTCGTATTCATGCCGACGGTCGACCATATCGGCGTCTCGCGCAAGATCGATTCGCGCGACGAGCGATCGCGCCTGCGGGGCATCGTCAAGCAGTTCCGCGAAAAGGAAGGATTCAGCGGCGGCGTGATCATCCGCACGGCGGCCGCCGGCCGCCCGCAGGAGGATCTGACCAACGACCTGGTGTACTTTCAGCGCGTCTGGGGCGAGATCCGCCAGCGCGTCGACTCGTCTCGTTGCCCGGCGGTGGTGTACCGGGAGGAGGGGCTGGTGTCGAAACTGGTCCGCGACCTGCTGACCGACGAGTACTCCGCCATCAGGGTTGACGACCCCGCCGAGTTCCAGAACGTCAAGGAACAGGTGGAGCGCTTCATGCCGGCGCTGGCGGGCCGGGTCAAGCACTACACGAAGGACTTCCCGATCTTCGAGGAGTACGGCGTCCAGTCCGAAATCGACAAGGCGCTGCGCAGCAAGGTCTGGCTGAAGTCAGGCGGCTACATCGTCATCAACCAGACCGAGGCGCTCGTCGCGATTGACGTCAACACGGGCCGGTTCGTGGGCAAGCGCAACGATCGGCTCGAGGACACGATCGTCAAGACCAACGTGGAGGCGGTGAAGGAGATTGTCCGGCAGGTGCGCCTGCGCGATCTGGGCGGCATCATCGTGCTCGACTTCATCGACATGGAAGAGCGGAAGAACCGGCAGAAGGTGGCGCAGGCGCTCGACCAGGAGTTGCGGCGCGATCGGTCGCCATCGAAGGCCGTGCAGGTGTCTGATTTCGGGTTGATCATCATCACGCGCAAACGCGTCAAGCAGAGCCTTGAGCGCGTGATGACCGATCCGTGTCCGTATTGTTCGGGCACCGGCATGATCAAATCGGCCGCGACGATCTGTTACGAGATTCTCGACGAGGTGCGCAAGGTCGGCGGCGAACTGGACGGCCCGGGCCTGGTGCTGCGGGTCAATCCGGAGATCGCCAAGGCGCTCCGCGAGGAGGAAGCCTCCGTGCTGCGCGAACTGCAGGCGACGCTCGGCAAGACCGTTTCGATCAAGCCCGACCTCAACCTGCACCACGAGCAGTTCGACGTGATGGCGATGTAGGGGCCGGCGGGCTGGCGCCGCGGCACGCTGGCCGGGGCTACTTGAGGCGTTCGAGTTCGCGGAGCGGGAGCGGGTGTGACGGCAGCAGATCGATCGTGCTGTCGCGCGGGTTCCAGCCGAGCCGGATGACCGTGACTTCGACCGACCGGCGGCCGAAGCGTTGCGCTTCGATACAACTCCACATGTAGATATCGATGTGCCGTCCCTGGATCATCGGACCGGTGTCCATGATCGTGTAGATGCCCGAGTAGGGCGGCTCCGCCAGTATCTGGATGACCGAGCCGACCGGCAGCAGCGCGGAATCGGCGGCGGCGACTCCGGTGCGCGGCCACACGCCGGAGGCTGTCAGAGCGCCCTGGCAGTAGGCCGTGGCGCTGAACAGCAGCCTCGCGCCCGGCGCAGGCAGGGCCGTCGATTCACGAAGCACCGCCTGCCTGGCGGCATAGCGGGAATCGAAAATCGTCACCTCGTACAACGCGACGAATGAGAGCGCGGCCAGCGCGGTGACGACGAGCTTCTGCCAGATCGATCGCGAGATCATCAGTGCGACTCCGGCGGCGTCACGCTATGCGCCCTCAGATGGAGGTGCTTCCGGCCGGCGACAATCGCCGGCAGCGCCAGCAGGTACGCCAGACCGGCCAGCAGCACAGCGCCGGCAAGCGACCCGAGATGGTACGGCCACAGCAGCGGGCGCATCAACTCCAGTAACCCCGTCCAGAACGGCTGGTTGAACATCGCGTTCGACACCAGGTGCTCCAGCCGCGACGCGAAGTCGAGCGGCAGACGCACACCCAGCACCCTGGCCCCGGCCAGGGTCGCCACGGTGTAGTACGGCGCCAGGAACCAGGGCAGATTGACGTACACGCCCACGACCACCGCCACGCGGTTCAGCCCGAACAGAAACGCGCAGGCAAGACCGAGGATGGTGTGCACGCCCAGGAACGGAGAGAAGCCCCAGAACACGCCGACCGCAAAGGCCGCCGCCGTCCGCCGCGGCGAGTCGTGGATGTGCAGCAGCGCCTCGACCCACTTGCGAAGCAGGGCGCGCGTGACGTGAATCATCTGAAGTGCTCGTACCCGGCGGGCACCTGGCATGCTCCGCCGGCCGTCTTCAGGCGGACCGTTCGGGACGCCGTCACGGTACCTATCCGCGTCAACGGCAGATCGCCGAGCGCCTGCCGCACCGACCGAAGCCTCGAACGCTGCCGGGGGCCGACGGTGAAGAGCAATTCGTAGTCGTCGCCGCCGCACAGTGCCGCCATGACGGGATCGGCCGATCGCGCGACAAACCATGCGCGGGCCTCCGTCGATACTGGCAGCGCCTGAGCATCCACGACGATGCCCGCCTTCGAGGCGGACGCGATCTGGTGGAGGCCATCGGCCAGTCCGTCACTCAGATCGACGCATGCCGACGCGGCGCGGTTGGCGGCGAGCAGGAGACCGAGCCGGATCCGTGGTTCGGGCCGAAGATAGGCCTCTTCGCACGCGGTCATTGCGCCGGCGGTTCGGGGGCCGGAACCAAGCGACTCGAGCCCGGCGGCCGCTGAGCCCACCTGGCCGCTGACCCACACCTCGTCTCCAGGGCGCGCGCCAGATCGCGTCAGGAACTTCCTCCGGTGGACGGATCCGACGGCGGTGACATCGATGCAGAGGGGCCCCGGTGTCCGGGTGATGTTGCCGCCGACCAGGGCCACCTTGTGGCGGGCGGCCGCCGCCAGGAGGCCGTCGACAATGGCCGTCAGATCCGACAGCGGGAGATCGTCCGGGAGAATCAGGGAGAGCAGCGCCACGCGCGGGCGGGCCCCCATGGCGGCCAGGTCGCTGAGGTTAACGGCCAGCGCCCGATGGCCGATGGCGTCTGGCGGCGTGAACGCCCGATCGAAGTGGACGCCGTCGACCAGGGCGTCGGTGGTGAACACGTCCAGCGAACGCGGCTCCGGTTCGACCACTGCCGCATCATCGCCAATGCCCAGCGCGACCCACGACGGCGCCGGAGGCACGCGCGTCCGGATCAGATCGATCAGGGCATGCTCGCCGGTCGCCGCGACGCTACTTGGCGTACTCAACGGCCCGCGTCTCCCGAATGACGGTGACCTTGATCTGGCCCGGGTACTCGAGCTCGTTCTCGATCCGACGCGCGATGTCCTTCGAGAGCCAGACGGCTTCCTCGTCGCTGATCTTCTCGCTCTCAACCATGATCCGGATCTCGCGGCCCGCCTGCAGCGCAAACGCCTTCGACACGCCCTTGAACGAATCGGCGATGCCTTCGAGCTTCTCGAGGCGCTTGACGTACGATTCGAGCGTGTCGCGCCGGGCGCCGGGCCGCGCGGCGGAGATCGCGTCGGCCGCCTGGACAATCATCGCTTCGAGCGACGGCCAGTCGATGTCCATGTGGTGCGCCGCCACCGCGTCGAGCACGGCCGGTTGTTCACCGTGCTTGCGGAGGAACTCGAGCCCGATTTCGAGGTGCGTGCCCTGCATCTCGCGATCGATGGCCTTGCCGATATCGTGCAGGAACGCCGCGCGCACGGTGACCGGCGTGCGCAGCCCGATTTCGCGGGCCATCGTGCCGGCCAGGAAGGCCACTTCCTTCGAGTGCTCCAGCACGTTCTGGCCGTAGCTGGTCCGGTACTTCAGCCGGCCCATCAGCCTCAGCACCTCGGGATGCAGATCATGCAGGCCGAGTTCGAACGCAGCGGCTTCGCCTTCGTGCCGGACTTCCTCGTCGAGTTCGGTCTTGACCTTCTCGACCACCTCCTCGATCCGCGCCGGGTGAATGCGGCCGTCGGCGATCAGGCGCTCGATGGCGCGCTTGGCGATCTGGCGCCGGTACGGATCGAAGCCAGACAGGATGATCGCTCCCGGTGTGTCATCGACGATCAAGTCGACGCCGGTGGCAATCTCCAGGGCCCGGATGTTGCGGCCCTCTCGGCCGATGATCCGCCCCTTGAGGTCTTCGCTCGGCAGGTCCACCACCGAGACGGTGGTTTCGACGGCGTGCTCGGCGGCGCTCCGCTGCACCGCTTCGGTGACGATCTGGCGGGCCTTCGCCGCGGCGGTCTCGCGGGCTTCGGCCTCGAGGCGCTTCACCAGGTTGGCGGCATCCCGCTTCGCGTCACCCTCAATCTGCTTCAGCAGCAGTTCCCGGGCCTCGTCTGCGGTCAGCCCGGCCACGCGCTGCAGTTCGCGCTGCTGGTCCGCGACCAGCGCCTGGTACTTGGCGGCGGTTTCGGTGCTGGCCTTGTCCCGCTTCTGCACGCCCTGCTCCTGGGCGCGGAGTTCCTTTTCCCGCTGCTCCAGGAGCGTGGCCCGTTCGGTGAGCGTCTGCTCGCGGCGATTGAGCGTCTGCTCGATCCCGGTCAGTTGCTGCCGGCGTTCGCGCGCCTGGCGTTCGCCTTCGACGACCAGCTCGTGCGTGCGCTCTTTCGCTTCGAGCAGCGCTTCCTTCTTCGCGTTCTCGGCCTCGCGCGCGGCGTCCCGGACGATGCCGGCCGCCTTCTCTTCGGCGCGCCCCACGATCTCGACAGCCGCACGCTTCCGATTCCCGAACCAGACGAACAGGCAGATCGCGCCAATCGCCGCGGTAATCAAGGCGTTGACGACGTAAGACACTTCGTTCATGCCGCGTCCTTTCGAGGCCCGCTTCTGGCGGGGCCCTCGCGAAGGCTACGCGCCCTGACGGGTGTAGCACCCCGCGGCGATGGCAGCCGTGGATGAGAGAATTAGACGAAAGGCCCCGCTTTGCCGTGTGGAGAGGTCGATGAACCTGCCATTAGCAGGTGGAACCGCTATAAGAGCCGGGCTTCAGGCTTCCTCGCGCGGAGGCATGCACACCGCTCGGCATCGCAGCTCCTCGGGTGAAACGTTGGCTCAAACGAGCCTCCGACCATCACGGGCAAAGCAGGGCACCCAGATTCAAGTCTGGAGGGATCTTAGAACGGAGGGAGGTGGGGGTCAAGCGCCCCGCCCGGCTTGCCCACCCCCAGTTTTGAGCATCACTGAAAAATGACACGGAAGCGTGCCTGTTGAAACGGCGAGGTATGTGTGTTACATTACACATATACTATGGCTACCCGCGCATCTGAGACCGTGACCGACGTCGAGCGCTGGTT